>NZ_JAUBRM010000206.1:0-2806 GCF_036701905.1 Microcoleus sp. MON2_D5 | reverse complement strand
TCAGTGGTTTGACTCATTTCTATTGGTGGCCAGAGGCAAAATCTTAATCATGGTCAATCGACCGGACATGATATGACTCAATATGTCTAAAAACTCTTGGACAATGCGATCTGGTTCTTCGCGGCATCTGTCAGCGTCGCAGTAGTGGATGATGCTGATTCCGTGAGATGCAAACAGCCGATCGCGCGTTTCCTCTTTTTCTGTGTCGGGATGCCATATTTCGAGAATACCCCATTGGCCTTGGTGGAATATGAGAAAATCTGGTTCTTGGTTTTGTCGGCCGGAGGGTGTGGTGAGGCGGGCTTTGGAGTTGGGGAAAAAGAGGGTGTTTGTGCGATCGAGGGCTTCGGCTATTTTTACTTGTTCTTGGCTGTGAAAGCGCAAATCATTCCAGTGATAAATCCGTTCTTTTATGCTCGACAAAATTCCCTCGTTATGTGCGTCTTCAGCCTTAATAATTTCATCTGATGCTGTATGATAATCAGATAGAATTGCACCGTGTAAATCTGCTGATGAATCTGATTCACTTAAGTTTGCGAATGAGAGTTTTGCTCCGCTTAAGTTAGCACCGCTGAGATTAACTCCAATTACTTGAGTTCGATGTAATGTCACTTGATGTCGCCGCAAGTATCGTTTTATAACTGCTTTAATATTACTTTTTTTTACTTTTTCTTTAAAAGCGTCTGAGAGTAACTTCCAGAGTTTATAGCCAGTCGCTTTAATATATTCATCATCATATTTAGAAAGTTTAGCAATTTCCTCATAAGACTGTCTGCCTTCCCAGGACTGTTTGAAGATTAGCTCTTGCACGTCGTTTAACTGTTCGTCGTCATCTAGGACTGTTTCGACAATGGCGAGAGCTTCATCCACAGTCATGGGTTAAATCCTCTTAAAGGTAGTGTGTCCGAGTAGAGGTTGTGCTGGTGGCATGGTTTATGACACTTTGACCGTGCGCGCACATTGCTGTGGATAGATTTTATCACAATCTCCAAGATGTTGCTACTCTTTCTAACTTTTTGTCACTTTTTATCACTGACAAAGATGAAGTTGACTCATTAGAATACTTAAATGTCAGCAAATGGCTGGCGTTCATATTTACAAATTACCGTAGCATAGGAGTTAACACAAGTGAGTTTACCATACAACCTTGCCGAGACAATTCGGAATATTATGGCTACTTTGGCTTTGGCTCAAGGAATTTTATCTCCTTCACAGGTTTATGATATTCCTAACTCGACAATAATAGCTCAATTTGAAGAGCAAATCGGAATAGCAGACCAGGCAGAAAGAGAGAGAGTAGAAAGGGAACTAAAAAAAGTAAAATCAAGTCAATCGACTATGCTAGAGATAGCTAAAGAAACAGGCTATGGTAGCGGTAATTATGGCGGATAAAGCAATTTTGATTAATTTTTACCAGTAGACACAACCATCAGGGGATTGAGTGGCAATTCCCCTGATTACCTAATCAAGGAAAGTATCAATGTGGATTTTAATTTTAATTGTGCTGGCTGTAGTTGCCTACTTCGTGGTGTCACAAGCATCAAGCAGTAATCAAGCTAGTAAGGCATCAAGTAGGACTCAAGCTAGTAAAGCATCAAGCCAGAATTACACTAATCAAGTAGATTATTCAAATCTTGAAGTAATATCACTTGACAGCAGCGTGTCTATTCACTATAACTACACACACCTTCGTGACCTACTAGCAGAGGGCAAATGGAAAGAAGCTGACAAAGAAACAGGACGGCTGATGCTCGCCGTAGGATATCTAACAGCAGAGAAAAAAGTCCGGGAGGGAGAATGGACGCACCTTGACCCGAGGACGGACTGTTTAGATTTCCTACATTTGATGTACTTCCCTTGCGCTGACCTTTGTACTATCGATCGACTTTGGCTTAAATATAGCAATGGTCGCTTTGGATTTAGTATACAAAATCGAATTATGTCAGAAATAGGAGAGGATGCAATATCGTTTATATGTTGTAAATTCAACTCCTCCTATGAGGAAGGTCAGAAAAGGAAGGACTTAAGAAAGAGCTTTGAGCGACGGATAGGATGGTACACTCCTGACAGTAAGGACAGTGCTGGTAGAATGACTCTTGGTTTAAAAACCTATAACGATCTTACTTTTTCAATGCAGGCTCCACATGGACATCTTCCCACGGCGAATTATTGGCAGGAAGGAGCTAGGGGCGATGTTGGGTCATTTGAAACTCAACCGCTGTTTGGTTGTTACGACTTAGTACATCTCTTGAATAGGCTTTCAAGTTGCGGTATTGCTCTGTAGTCAAAACTCTGGTCACATAAACTTATTGACACACTTGTAGAAAACATGAAATTGAGTGACGATCGCCCTTTCACTCCTAAAAGCTAGCACCTCATCACCCCCACCTTTCTACAACCTTCTCCGATCGCCTGCTTTAAAGGTTTTTGAAGTCCGTGAAGCGAAGCTATCCCGTAGGGAATCGCCCTCCGACTCAAATCGCTTCCACTCCATTATACTTTCAAAGATTCTCGCTGCTGCTCCCTAGTAGGCACTCCATAAGCAGTATAAGGTCTAACATCAGGCGGTTGAAGTCCCAAAACAATTGATTCGGCAGGAACTCCCGCTGCAACTAACTCCTCAGCAATCAGGCGATCGGTATTATTTGCTTGAATCCACACCTGACCGTCAATAATATCAATATGAATCACGCAATGGTGAATGCGCTGCTCATTAAACCAACCTATATTTAGGGCTTGCTGAATAATCGAGCGCAAACTAAGAACAGGAGCGAGGGATATATTCAAGCAGAGTTAAAGAATATTC
>NZ_JAUBRM010000047.1:0-57798 GCF_036701905.1 Microcoleus sp. MON2_D5 | reverse complement strand
TATGCGTAACAAGCACCAAAGCATTGAGGAGCCGTGTGAGGTGAAAGTCTCATGCACGGTTTTGAAGACCAGCGGGACTGGTGACAGTCTCGCTGAGTTTAATGAATATTACACCGACTCCAACGGAACTACGGTTGAAAACCCGAGGTTTCTAAAAAAAGGTGAAAAAGTCCTCAAACGTTCAGGGCGTCGCGTATCAAGAAAAGTAAGAGGTTTAAAAAACAGGCTCAAAGCTAGGCAGATTCTAGGCAAGCGCCATCTCAAAATAAGTAGACAGCGTAAAGACCATGCAATAAAACTTGCAAGGTGCGTAATCTCATCCAACGATGTAGTCGTTTACGAAGATTTGAGAATCAAAAACATGGTGAAGAATCACTGTCTGGCTAAGTCCATTAACGACGCATCTTGGTATCAATTCCGTGTTTGGCTTGAATACTTTGGTAAAGTATTTGACAAGATTACGGTTGCGGTGAATTCCCAATACACCAGCCAAGAATGCTCTAGCTGCGGGGTAACAGTCAAAAAAACACTATCCACAAGGACTCACGCCTGTAAGTGTGGCTGCGTTTTGGATAGAGATTTTAATGCAGCTAGAAATATCCTCAGTCGAGGATTGGGTACGGTAGGGCATACCGGAACCTTTGGTCTTGAGCCAAGCAACGCTTTAGGAGAATCAATCTCTACTGTGGTTGGAGAAGTCCTGCCTCAGCAAATTGGCTCGTAGATTAAAGAATCCCCGTGCGTAAACGCCGGGGAGTGTCAAGACATTAAACGGGAAAATAATCGTCGGGGCGATCGCCTTAGCAGCCAAATTTACGAATAGGTGGTGAGATGTCTCAAATGCCACTTCCCAAAAGAGCCTGAATCTCCTGAGAATTCTAAAGCTATAGTCAAGGTCGAAATTTCTATGATTAAATCTATCTAATGATCTCTTCCATCAAGGTCAATAAAGGGAGCGAGCGCGGGATGAGCGATCGCTGTATTGAAATTAGTGCTTTCGGTCTATTAAAACTGTTCACTCAAAGCTTTTATATATAGCAGCGTAAGGCGCGCCGAGGCGCACCCTACCGGATAGATATGCAAGGGTAATTTCTATTCCTCTCAAAGCTTTTTTTGATCTCAAACAGCTTTGTTCTATTTTTTCTTTGAATCAGAAACCTCAGCAATCAAATCATCTTTATCAACTTTGGGTACAAAATCAGGGCGTTCTTTGGCTTCCCAACCGGGGGGACGCTTGGAGTTATACCAGGCGACAGAGCCGATCGTAGCTGCCGCAATAAAGCCAGCAACAAGAACTAATATTGGAGTGCTCATGCTGACACTTGATTCCGGCACTGGCTGCTGCATCAGCAGCTCAATCATTACTCGCCGGATGGGTGCCACAACTGCTATGGGAGTGGTCAAGCTGATACCTATCATTAGGCTAAATCCTTATCTACTCTACTTTTACATTATCTTAAGTGCTAAGGACGTTTGGTTGATATATCGGAAGACAGAAAAATTGACAGAATTGCCGTCATAATGTTTAGAGCTTGAAAATAGGAGAGCTGATTTTATGCCGTTGCCGACAATAGCATTGCTGTTGACTGCTAGTTTCAGCCTGGGTGCTTTACCGCTAACGGAATGGGCAGTGCGAGTGTTTGGCCGCCGAGATTTGAGGGCGCTGGGCACGGGGAATGTGGGGGTGTCTGCAGCTTTCATTCACGGGGGGAAATTAGCGGGAATTGCTGCGGTGTTGGTAGAAATTGCCCGGGGTATTGTGCCAGTTTTGGCGGGGCGATTTTGCTTCCCGGATGCACCTGCGATCGCGATCGCCCTGTTAATTCCTCTAGTTGCGGGCAGATATGCGATCGCCCGAGGTGGAGGCGTGACCAACGCTGTTTGGGGTCTTTTGGTATTTTCGCCGTCGGTGGCTGTATCATCCGGCATTTGGGGGCTGCTGGCGTGGGCTTTGGCACAGCGGTGGTGGGGTGAGGGCGATCGGGCGAGACTCTTTGCTTCCCGTTGCGGGTGTCTGTGCACCCCAATCTGGGTTTGGGTGTGGCGACAATCAATGCCTGAATTTTTAGCAGCAACAGGATTAGCTTTGTTGTTAGCAGCAATTAATTTCAGTCAGGGTGATGATATGGCTTTATCTAAATCAGAACAATTGTTTTCTCTTGATGACTCGTTAGATGCTGCAATATGCGGCGATAAAGCTGCTAAATTGTCTCAACTGAAACGAGCCAATTTCAATGTACCCAATGGTTGGATATTATTGAATGAATCGGGTCTGGGGCCTGGGGCCTGGGGCATCGGACATCTAGAAAATGGTGAGGAATTGTCAATTCCTAATTCTTTAATCCAAAATCTCAAATCCAAAATCCAAAATCGCATGATTGTGCGTTCTTCTGCTGCGGGAGAAGATGGCGATACGAGTTCTGCCGCCGGACAATATCAAACTATTGGCGCTGTTTTCACTGAAGCAGAATTGCTCGATGCAATTAATCGCTGTCGCCAGTCTTATTGGACTTCCGAAGCCGTTGCTTACCGCCGACAGCGACAACTCCCCGATACCCAAATGGCTGTATTGATTCAGCCTTACATTGACAGCCAAATTGCGGGAGTCATGTTCAGCCGCAATCCTTTAGATGGCGGTTCCCAGATTATTATTGAAGCTTTGCCGGGAGGTGCTGAATCTGTTGTTGGCGGACAAGTTACTCCGGTTCATTTAGAAATAGATTTTAGTACACCTGAATCATTAGAAGAAAGTTTAAGTGAATTTGAAAATAATTCTATTTTTGATAAATCGATAATAGCAAATTTGGTGAAACAAGCGCAAGCAATCGAAGCTTTTTTTCACGGCATCCCGCAGGATATTGAGTGGAGTTGGGATGGGGGAAAAGTTTGGATTTTGCAAAGTCGGCCGATTACAAATTTACAGCCTTTTTGGACGCGCACAATTGCTGCAGAAGTGATTCCCGGTGCAATTCGCCCGCTAACTTGGTCGATTAATCGACCGCTTACTTGCGGGGTTTGGGGAGAGATTTTTCAGGTGGTTTTGGGCGATCGCGCGATCGGCTTAAACTTTAATGAAACGGCAACTTTGCTGGGTTCTCACGCCTATTTTAATGCGACTTTGTTGGGCGAAATTTTTCGGATGATGGGATTGCCGGAGCAGGGTTTGGAATTTTTGCTGAGAGGGCAAAAAATGGGCAAGCCGCCTTTGGGGAAGATTTTGCCTTCTTTGCCTGGTTTGTGGCGTCTGGTGGAGCGGGAGAGGGCGCTGAATGCAGAATTTAAGGGCGATCGCACTTCTATTTTCCTCCCCGCACTGCAAAGTCTGGAGAAGGAAGAAGGAAGAGGGAAGAAGGAAGAAGGAAGAGGTTCGAGCGAAGAAGAAATATTAATGCCCAATGCCCAATGCCCAATGCCCGAGTATCAATATTTGTCGGAATTGTTGGAGAAAGCCGAGCAAATTCAGGAGTGGCTGAAACCGATTACTTACTACAATATATTAGGGCCGATCGGGCTGGCTATTCGCAAGGCAATTTTTCGCGTTAATGATGACTGGCTGGCTAATGATAGCGCTCCTGAAATTGCTTCTGTGCGAGCTTTGCAGCAGTTGGCTCAGAAATTGCGACAAGCTGCTGTTTCGCAGTCTGGCGAAACTGTTTCAGTCGCACATTTAGCACAGACATTTTCTGAAACTCCGGCTTTACAAGCAGACTTTGAAAAGTGGCTTGATATTTACGGATATTTGAGCGAAGTGGGAACGGATATCGCTGTTCCTACTTGGCGAGAACAACCGGAAGTTTACCAAAAACTGCTAATAAGTATGGCTCAAAAAGCCCAAATTAATTTACTCGAAAAGCGGAAATTAGGCTTGAGTTTTGGGCAGAAGTGGCGACTAGATAAATGTCAGGAAAGAGCGCTCGTCAAAAACGAAATTAGCGAAATTTACGCGCGGTTGTTGGCTCATCTACGCTGGACTTTTTTGGAGATAGAAGCTTGCGGATTGGCAATGCAGGTGTTTCAGGAAAGCGGGGATATTTTTTATCTGGAATTTGGGGAAATTCAGCAGTGGATTCGCAGCGGGGCGAGTGTTTCGTTTAAGGATACAATTAGGGAAAGGCGCGATCGCCTCTTAGCCGATCGCGATCGTCCGATTCCCCCTGTCGTCTACGGCAATTTGCTGCCTAATTCTCAGAAAAGGGCGATCGAACTTGCCACATCCGCAACTAATATCATCCAGGGAATCCCCGCGAGTATCGGTCGTGTCGAAGGCTTTGTCAAGATTTGCCGCACCGCGAGCACAGATTTAGGAGAAAATGCGATCGCAGTAGTTCCTTACACCGATGCAGGTTGGGCACCGCTGCTATTAGGAGCAACAGCAATTATCGCCGAAGTTGGCGGCCAACTATCTCACGGAGCAATAATCGCTCGCGAGTACAAAATTCCCGCAGTCATGAATATTTCTGAAGCGACCACTCGCTTGCGAGACGGTCAAAAAGTCCGAGTAGACGGGTATCTCGGCACTGTAGAACTGCTGGAATAATTAGCAACAGGCAAGATGCCTGTTCCACAAAGAGTTGATTTCTTGTAAAACAGGCATCTTGCGGAACGGGCAAGATGCCCATTCCACAAGAAAATTGAGTTTTGTGGAACGGGCATCTTGCCCGTTCTTGAAAATGGTGAAAGATGTAAGCTCAAACCAATAATCTCGTAAACCCGCCCCGACTTTCCTAAGCCTTTAAGAAATTCTGGACAACATAGTTCCCCACATTTCTACCCGCACTCAAACCATCTACGTTAGCACTCATGAAATGAATGCCTCCGTAAATGCGACTCATGCCCGATTCATCGGCCGCTTCGCTGAAGTTTTCAAAGGTTCGCAAAGTGTTGACAGTCCTGTCTCCCCGATCTCCAAAGCCGTAATCCGAACCAAATACAGAACTCATAACAGGATCAGCAGCACCGCTAAAGGTGCTGTGGCCCGACGTGTACTCAGGGAACGGCGGAGTAGTTAGCAACGGAGTCCACAGGGGGTCGGCCGTCGTGTCGGGGTTGTTGTCCGTGTCAGCTTGGCGGATAGCTGTCACCGGGCGCCATAAATTGTACTGGTACTTGGCATCCCAGCAGCTAATAGCTGCATCGGCCAGAGCAATATTCAGCAGGGCGAACAAGCGGGCGCTATCTTCTAAGGATTGACCAGTGAGAGTCGCTGTTTCTTCGGCGATTTGGTTCCAGTGGCCCGGAGGCGTAAACGTCCCAGCGCCGTTGGCCCAGAATTTGGCGATCGCAGTTTGGTCTGGGGTGCGCGTGAGGCTGTCACTTTTGCCGATTTCTTGGACGTAGTTAAGTTCCTCTGCGTACTGGGCGCTGTCAAGGGCGGGCGGGCCGTCCGGGCGGAACTGAGAACCGCTAGTCATCGCAAAGGGAGTAACTTCTGCCCACTGTGGCGCCAGCCCTGCGGCAAGGGCAGGGGGAGTCGGCACCCAACTGCCAAGGTCGGTTTTGGGCGTGTACTGCACTACTTTCGTGATGCCGTCTGTACTCCGCGAACTGATAATTTGGTCGGCAACTTGCTGTCCCAGGGCAATCCCGTCTTGTTTGGCTTTGCCGTCGGTAATTTTGGCTAAAGACGATGCGTATACTTCGTTGAATGTGGCTGCTTGCGCTGGGTAGACGCTGACTAAGACGCGGTGGGCGGCTGCGGCGGTGGCAGCTTCTGCTGATGTGCCTGCTGGTGGGTCTATTTCCACCAGGTAAGGGCTGTATTTTTTGCTGATGGAATTAACAGCATCGTAAATGGCTGCGTGAACCATTGCCATGTTGCGGGAGGCGAGGGGAGGCGCGGTGCTGGCTGTCCGCACTGCATTCAGCATGACTCCGTTCCACTCAATGACAGGGTTTGCCGATAGCTGATTTGTGAATTGGTCGCGGTTGATTGTGGCGCTGTTGACTCCTTGCAAGACTGCTAAATACTCGCCCGTGAGTTTGTCTTGAATTACGGTGCTGTTGCTGTTGACTCCGGTGCCTTGCTGGATGTTTAAATCTTCAAAGGTGAGGCCGTCTACCAAGCGAATTTTGTCATTGCCGTTGCCGAAGTCGGCGATGTAGTCGGCTGTGGCTACAGTTGGGCCGCCGCTGCCTTTAGGAATGGCAAATATATCATCGCCTGTGCCGCCGCTCATGGTATCGCTGCCTGCGCCCGCGTAGATGATGTCGTTCCCGGAATCGCCACCAATTAGGTCGGTGCCTTTGCCTCCCCAGAGGATGTCATTGTCCGCACCGCCAAGAATCGTATCGTTGCCTGGGTCGCCGCAGATTTTGTCTTTGCCGACATCGCCTTCGAGATAGTCGTCTCCGCTGTTGGCATAAATGATGTCGTTGCCATCCAAGGCGTTAAATCTGTCTGGTTCGGTAGTTCCTTGGAAATAGTCAAAGTTAGGAGTTGGGGGGAGGGATGCCATGTTTATTTATTGGATATTTTGATTAAATCGCAAAGCTTTCGTAAACTCTATAGATGCTTAAGTGTGTTTACCCCTAGCTTAATATTATTAAACTTTCTGGCGCGGAAGTAAACACCACAACCCCGCTTTATTGAATCTTTAATATTTAATGGGCTTTTTATGAAGTTTGGCAATCTAAATGTGCGTAAAAATACAGTCCTTAAAACTGCCTCCAATACTGCAACTTAGTTAAAATTTTACAAAAAAAAATTTTTTTTATGTAGAGCTATATAATTTTTACCTTCATAAAAGGTGGGGATTGTGTAACTCAGTAAGTATATATTGATTAAGCACTTCTCAAGGCTGCGATCGGGTCTAGTTTGGCGGCTTGGCGGGCGGGGACAACGCCGAAAAAGAGGCCAACTGCACCGGATACACTGACAGCAAGGACGATCGCCACCGGCGAAATACTAGCTTGCAAGGGCGTGAAATTACCTACAAGCAAGATACCGCCGACACCTACGCAAGTACCGACTATCCCTCCGGCAGCCGACAAAATTACAGCTTCTACAATAAATTGAAACAAGATATCTTGTTGGGATGCGCCGATCGCCTTTCTGAGCCCGATTTCCTGAGTGCGTTCGCTAACGGACACAAGCATAATGTTCATAATCCCAATGCCGCCGACTAATAGGGAAATGCTGGCAACAGCAGTTAACATCAGAGTCAAAGCGCCGGAAATTGCCCCCATTCTTGCCATTAAATCTTTCTGGTTTCTAACACTAAAATCATCTTCGGTAGTAATTTTGTGCCGCAATCTCAGCAGGTTTTCCACCTGAAATTGCGCCGCGTCCATTTGCGATTCATCTTTAATTGAAATAAATATTGATGTGACAGCCAAACCGTAGGGAGATTTGCGCCCGACTATGCGATTGGCCATTGTGGCGATCGGCACAGCGGCGGAATTGTCAAAGTTCGTGCCAAAAGATGTGCCTTTGGGCGCCAATACTCCAATTACTTTGAGACTGACATTTTGGATACGCACCTGTTCGCCCAAGGGATTTGTATTGCCAAAAAGTTTCTCCGCTAATTCTGAACCGAGAACCACAACTTGGTTACTTTGCTTAACATCAAGTTCGGTCAAAAACCGGCCTTTTGCCATTTCAAAGCTTCTGACTTCTAGAAATTCTGGAATCGTGCCAAAAATTAGAGCCGAAACATTTTTGTTGCTGTAGCGAACTATTTCGGAACTGTTAAGTTCCGCTGACACGCCTTGAACGGAGGGGACTTGAGTTGCGATCGCCTTTGCATCTGGCAGTACGAGAGTTTGAGGCACATTTGTGAGAGAACTTCGCCTCGCGTTGGGAACTCCAGGCCTCACGATTAATACATTTGTACCCAGCGATTGAACTTGTCCTGCTACAAATTTTTGAGCTCCTTCTCCAATTCCAATCATGGCAATTACTGAGGCGTTGCCGACAATCATGCCGATCATTGTTAAACTGCTGCGAGTTTTGTTTGCTAGCAGTGTTTGACCTGCCATTTTGACGCTTTCAATAAAATTCATATTTTCTTTAAATGAACAAGAAGGAAGAAGAAAAACAGGCCAATGTCATGGTTTGCTGTGCGTCAAAATCCCAGGGGATTGGGATTGCGACGCACAGCAAACCATGACACACTTAATAATGAATTACTACAGTCAACCGTCAACCGTCAACCGTCAACAAACTGATTAAGCACTTCTCAAAGCCACAATCGGGTCTAATTTAGCAGCTTGTTTTGCAGGTACGATGCCGAAGAATAAGCCGATGCTGCCGGAAACACCGACTGCAAGTGCGATCGCCACGGGGGAAACACTAGCTTGCAGGGGAGTAAAAGCAGCGACTAAAAGCACGCCGCCGATACCGAATCCAGTGCCGATCGCCCCGCCTGCTGCTGACAAAATCACAGACTCGATCATAAACTGAATCAGGATATCCTGCTGAGATGCTCCGATCGCCTTTCTCAGCCCAATTTCCTTCGTGCGTTCGGTAACAGAAACCAGCATGATATTCATAATCCCGATGCCGCCGACAAACAGCGAAATTGCCGCCACGAAAGCCAACATCAACGTCAAACCACCAGTAATGTTGCCCAAAGTTTTCATTAACTCTTTCTGATTTCGGACCGTAAAATCATCTTCTTTAGTGATTTTATGACGCAATCTGAGCAGATTTTCTATTTGAAATTGGGCCGCTTGCATCATAGTTTCATCTTTGATCGCAACCGAAATAAATGTTACTTTTGTACCGTAGGGAGACGAGCGACCTACGATCCGGTTTGCCATTGTTGTCAGCGGCAAATAAACGTTCATATCTTGATTGTCGCCAAAGCTGGAACCTTTTGCCTGCATGACTCCAATCACTTGAAAGCTAGAATTTTTGATGCGAATGTATTGACCAACTGGCTGGGTATTGCCAAATAATTGTTCGGCTGCTTCCGATCCTAAAGCAACCACATTTTCTTGTCTTTCTAAATCTAATTTGCTTAAAAATCGACCTTGACCGACATCAAAGCTTCTGACTGTCAGAAATTCTGGGGTAGTTCCGACAATGGAAGATGAAACGTTTTTATTGCGGTAAGTAACGAGTTGACTATCATTGAGAGTTGGTGCGACTTCTTGGACAGAAGGAACTTGAGATGCGATCGCCTCTGCATCTTCCACTACTAAAGTCTGGGGCGGAATCACCGGGCGGCTTTGGGCTTCAGGACTTCCGGGAATAATAAATAGCAAGTTTGAACCCAGAGAGTTAACTTGTCCCTCGATAAATGTTTGAGCTCCTTCCCCAATACCGATCATCGAAATGACAGAAGCATTACCTATGATAATTCCTAACATCGTCAAGGTGCTGCGAAGCTTGTTTGCCATCAAAGTTGTGACGGCCATTTTGACGCTTTCAACAATATCCATAATTTTTAGAAGGAAGAAGGAAGAAGGAAGAAGGAAGAAGGAACAGGGAACAGGGAAAAAGGAGCAATCATAAAATAACAAATAACAAACAACTAATTTGCAATTCACAATTGGTAATGCCTTCTGCCCTCTGCCCCAGGCCCTATTTCTGATTCTTGATAATATCCTCCAGCTTTTTACCTTGAGGAAGTTCGGTAAAAACGCGATCGCCCGCTTTTGCACCCTCTAAAATCTGAATTTTGTTGCCAATAGTCGAGCCAACGGTAACAGGCTTAAACTTCGGCTGTTGTTTCTCATCAGGAACCAGCACACCCGTTTGACCTTTATTAGTCACAATTGCCACCGTCGGCACAACTAAAGCATTGCTCAGCTTTTGGCCGACAAATCTCAAATCTACATTCATTCCCGATTGCAAGAAATCCTTGCCCGTATCGATCGCTACGCGCACTTGAAATAGCGTCACGTCCCGTTCCTTAACTGCTTCCGGCGCAATTAACTTAACGCGGCCTTTAAACACTTTATCTGGATAAGCGTCAGCCACTATTTCAACTTCTTGACCCGCTTTAATTTGACTGATATCTGCCTCCGGGACTTTCGCCAAAACCTCCACATCTCTAGCTAGAGCGACAATCGATGTCGAAGTTGCCGAAGTAGCTTCCGATGCCGAAGTGGCGGGAGTTACAAAAGCTCCTTGAATCGCGTATCTTTGGGTAATGACTCCAGCAAAAGGAGCGCGAACTTTCGTATCTTCTAACTGCACTTCTTGAAAGCGGACTTGAGCTTGAACTTCGGCTAATTCAGCTTGAGCTTGAGCTATTTCTTCCGGGCGAGAACCGTTTTCTTGTGCCGCCAATTCGCTTTTTGCTTCAGCAACTGCTGCTTCGGCTTTGGCGATTTCTTCTGGACGGTTGCCGTTTTCTACTTGCGCTAATTTGCTTTTTGCTTCGGCAACTTCTGCTTCTGCTTGGGCAATTTCTTCGGATCGCGTGCCGTTTTGCAATTGCTTCAATGCTTGCTGCTCGACTTGGACAGCAGCTTGCAGTTGCTGAATTTGCGACTCCCGACTTTCTTGCAGTTGTTGCAGGCGTCTTTGGGATTCTATTAATTTAGCTTGGGCCGTGCGATTTTCTTTGATCAGTTCATCCAGTTTATCTTTAGCAAGAGCACCTTCTTCTACTAGCGGTCGATTGCGTTCTACCCGTTGAGCGGTTAGTTCTGCTTGGGCTTTACTCGATTCAATTTGCGTTTGTGCTTGGGCAATTTCTTGTTTGACACTGCCGGTTTGAGTATCTGCTAAACGAGCTTGAGCTTGTGCTAAACGAGCTCGCGCTTGGCTGACTTCTTCAACGCGGCTGCCAGCTCGCAGTCGCTGCAATCCAGCCTGAGTTTGCTGCAAGCGGGCTCTGGCTCCTGCAACTTCTTCAACGCGGCTGCCGGCTTGGGCTTGCGCGAGACTGGCCTCGGCTTGATCTAAGCGCGCTCGGGCGCTGGCGATGTCTTCCGATCTATTTCCGGCTTCGATTTGGGCGAGTTTGGCTCGCACGCTGGCTTCGCGGGCTTTAGCTTGAGCCAGTTGAGCTTCTACATCGCGGCTTTCCATGCGGGCCACGATTTGTCCTGCTTCCACTTTATCGCCCTGTTCGACAAATAATTCTGCGATCCTGCCGGAGCCTTTGGGGCTGAGATTCACGCGCTGTACGGGCTGCACCGTGCCGCTCGACGTGATCCGCACCGTGAGGTTTTGCGCTTCCACCGGCACTGTCATACTGGCGATCGCATCTACTTTCGGCTGCGATCGACTTTTTGCTATATATATAGTGGTCGGTACAGCTAGCAACCCGGCTGCAACCAACCCAATCGCCCACCGCTGCGGTTTGCGCGCGGGTTTCTTCGGAGACTGCTTTTGGGCGGTTTTGTTATCTGCAATTTTGGTCTCTGCTGCCTTGGTGTCTACAGTCTGAGTATCTTCCACCTTGACCTGAGCAGTTTCCTTTTTGGGGCTAACGATCATACCGACTCACCTAATTTAATCTCAGGATTACCTTTAAAGGTAAAATTTTTTCTGATGCTCGGCATCGTCTTTCAGACTCATCCGATCGGGTGAATTTAAAAAAGTTCCCCAACCAGCACCTGTAAGCAATTATAGCTAATCGTTGCAAATTATTAAATAATGTTAAGTTTTTTCAGCCTAAAGAGGTGGGCCCAAACTGAATCGCTGCCGACTGGTGGCAAATAAAAATATATTTTAGCAGATAATATTATTTTTGGGAGCTAGCCGTGCGCTTCTCACCCGCAACAAAGGCGGATCTGCCAACGGGCGATCGACTACAGTAGGTCATTGCAGACTCGTGTTAGCGATCGCAGCGAGCTCTGCCAGTGCTAAGCTCCTCATGGCACAATATTAAGATGCTTACTCTCATAAACCAGGCTTCTGCTAGAAATAACAGGTTTGTCCGCGAAGAATCCCCGCAGAAACCCCGTTCCACGGGTAGCGGTGCGTAAATCCTGAATACATTTCCGCCCTGTGCCCACAACAGGTTAAAATATTTTTCAAATCCGTTAAAAATGGAAAATCAAAACAATGAATCGTCATCAAAGCGTTACAGTTTTGGCAATCTTGCAGCTAATTAGCGGCATTTTCAGTCTGCTTGACGGCTTGTTCATCTTACTTTTTGCCGGCATTTTTGGCGGTCTCGGTGCGGCTGTAGGCGGGGCGAAGGTTGGCACTGTAATAGGCAGCTTCATTGCAATTTTTGCGGCGCTCAGTTTTATTTTAGGCTTCCTCTCCTTACTCTTAACTTGGGGTTTGTTTCACCTCAAAAATTGGGCTTGGACAGGAACGTTAATTGTCCATATCATCGCCACCCTCGCGCAAATTGTCAAAATGTTTGGCAGCGGCGGTACAGCAGTCAATTTTTTAACTGTGGGTTTTGCCGTGGCTAGCATTTACTACCTGCAGCAGCCGGATGTTAAACAAGCATTTCGTGTCTAATTTCCTTTTCATTAACGGTACTGAATTCTCGGATCGAAAAAAGCATAGGAAATATCAACCGCCAGATTAATCAGTACAAAAGTTACAGCCACAAAAATTACTCCTCCTTGGACAATTGGGTAATCCCGCGTCAGAATACCCGTGTAAATCCAAGAACCAATTCCCGGCCAGGAGAAAATCGTTTCAGTCAGAATAGCGCCGCCTAAAAGAGTGCCGAACTGCAAACCGATAGTTGTGACGATCGGCAAAAAGGCATTTTTCAAAGCGTGTTTCAAAATCACCCAATATTCCGGCAATCCCTTAGCCCTCGCAGTGCGGATGTAATCTTGAGAAAGCACTTCCAGCATCGCAGAACGAGTGATGCGAGCTATAATAGCCAGGGGAATAGTTCCTAAAGTCAAAGCTGGCAGGATTAAATGGGCGATCGCATCTCGCAAAGCAACCAAATCCCACCTCAGCAAAGAATCCAAAATATAAACACCCGTAATCGACTTAAAACCAAACCCCAAATCTACACTAATCCGCCCGCTAGGAGGCAGCCATTTCAAATAAACAGCAAACAAATAAATCAACATCAATCCCAACCAATACACCGGCAAAGATACGCCAATTAACGAACCGCTCATCGCGAGATTGTCCAGCCAGCTATTTTTCCGAACAGCAGCCAAAATCCCCGCCGGAATACCGATAACAAGTGCCACCAACATCGCCACCACAGACAGTTCAAAAGTTGCAGGCCAACGACTTGTAATTTCATCAATTATGGGAATACCGCTAATAATACTATTTCCCAAATCCAAGCGCAGCAAACTCCCTAAAAAAGCCAAATATTGCAAAGGTAAAGGCTGATTCAGACCCAACCTTGCTCTCAAAACTTCCACTTGTTCGGGAGTTCCTCGTTCTCCCAAAAGCACTGTAGCTGGGTCTCCCGGTATTAAATGCAAAAAAGTAAATACTAGCAGAGTGATTCCGAAAAGGACGGGCAATAGTCCCAGCAAACGTTTAACAATATATTGAAACATCAGTTGAGCTCATTCACCTTGCAAATTTGCCAAAATCCGATCGACCGTTTCTTCTACCGTTAGATTGGTTGAATCCAGCCAGTAGCCAAGGCGAGGAGTTTCGGTACGGAGAATGCGATCGAAGGCATAAACCATTGTTTCGTTGGCATATCCGGTCTTCGATCTTGCTGCATCCCGTGCCGCTACAACTTCTGCCTTCGGACACAGAACGATCGCCGACAAGGGCACATCGTGGAAAGTGGCAAGTACCTCAGCCAGTGCCGAACCAATGATGATGTCTTGATAAACGACCGTAAAACCAGCCTGGAGATAGTGTCGCGCTGCCATTGCTGCCAGGTGATACCGCAGTTGAAGCTGCTGATATGCCTCTGCTGACAAATTTAACGCCATTTCCGCCTGTCCATTCACAATCATGCGACGAAAGATATCGCCGCGAAGGTGGACACTTTTGGGCAACCGTTCGGCAAGTGATTGGGCCACACTTGATTTTCCGGCAGCCATGTTCCCGGTAATCAAAATAATTTGTGGCTGATGATTTGCAAGTTGCGGATTGCTGTCCATACTGTTTGTTAAGGTAAATTCATGTTAAGTATGAGAACCGAGGAGAGGTGTCTCGATCTAAACTCTCAATTTTTGCTCACTTCCTCAAAAGACTCCGACCCCAAAGGACTCGGAATCCAACCTTGAATATTCTTGCGTTTCCCTAAAAGCGGCTGCGAATGTACGATCGGCAAACGCACAGCTTCCTCGTGCAAAATCTCGCTAACTTCCGCATAAATTTTCGCCCTAGCTGCTTTATCGCCACTGGCCCTCCCCCGATCCAAAAGTTCCAGAACTTTCGGATTTTTCCAATTTCCCAAATCCCCCGTGGAACCAGGCCCGAAGTGAGGATAATAAAAATTGTCTGGATCGCCGTAATCTCCAATCCAACCCATCATAAAAGCTTGAAATCCGGGAGGTTTTACCCGATCGGCTAAATAAGCAGACCAATCCTTTGTCAGCAATTTTACCCGAATCCCGATCGCGCTCAAATCCGCCGCAAAAGCCTCAGCAATCGGCTTCGGTGTGGGAAAATAGGGACGGCTGACGGGCATATACCACAAATCCAAATCAAAACCGTTCGGATAACCGGCTTTCGCGAGCATTGCTTTAGCTTGCTGCGGGTTAAATTCATAATCTTTAACTTTATCAGACGCCGCCCAATTCAGCGCAGGCGGGATAAATTGCGAATCATGTTTTCCGAGTTCTCCCCAGAAAGCTTTGACTATTGCTGGCTTGTTAATTGTTTGGGCGATCGCCCGCCTGACTTCCGGTTTTGACAAAGGTTCGTAACTCGGATTTAACCCTAAATAACCGACATTAAAAGAAGGTCGCACAACAGCTTCTAAATTAGGATCTCCCTGAACTTCTTGCAGTTGATCCGGCGTTAAATCCACAGTAAAATCAAGTTGTCCTGCTCGCAATTGAGCCAGTCTCGCCGCCGGATCGTCAACAAAACGAATTACCAGTTGATTGACTTTGGGCGTGCCAGTTTTCCAATAATTCGGATTTTTCTCCAAAACAATGCGATCGCCCGATCGCCATTCCTTAAACACAAAAGGCCCCGTACCCACCGCCAGCGACCCCGGAGTGCCGTACTTAGCACCCGCTTTTTTCACCGCCGCCGGACTCGCCATCCCGAAATAAGCGGAACCTATCGCCGAGGGAAAAGCAGCAAAAGGTCGATTCAAAACAAATTTAATTGTAGACTTATCAACAACTGCCACATCTTTTACTAAAGAATCTTTTTCTCCCTTAAACCCGCCAAAAAGATCTTTCCAAATCGGATAATTCTTGCCCGCTTCTCGAAAACCGTTAGGATTTTTGGCATCCCACCAGCGCTCTACATTAAACTTAACAGCTTCCGCATCAAAATCCGTGCCGTCGTGAAACTTTACCCCGGAACGCAACTTAAAAGTCCAAGTTTTACCATCTTTAGAACTTGACCATTCAGTAGCCAGACTCGGTTCAAGTTCCACAGTTCCCGGTTTGAAATCAGTCAAGCGATTGTAAATTTGGTCGATAACAACCACCGAATTGCCATCAGTAATATTTCCCGGTTCCAGATTGACCGGCGGCCCGCCCGCACCGTAAACTAAAGCCCCAGCCGGAACCGCAGCAGGAGTTGTCGGAGTTGGAGAATTATTGCTAACCGTGTTTGAAGGAGTGCCGCAATTTGATAAAATTACAGCCATCCCAAAAACTAGACCTAATAAAACTAAACGCCAGGATTTTAACAATTTCATCTCAATAGCTCCCGTTTACTAGCAAACTGCACTCATGTAATAATAAAATGGTAATTCTCCCCGGCTCTTCCCTCTGCGAATTCTGCGCTCTCTGCGGTTAATTTAATAAATTCTATCAGGACTTACGCAACTGTCACAAGCACTCGCGGCTAAGCCACACCATCCGCCCAAAAACAAGACCCTAAACATAGTTAGGGATAGAACTGGCCAACTCCAGTTCTATCCTAACTATTTCTGAACCTATCAAGCAGCTTTTTCTCCAAAAAACTTTAGCCGTTTCAACCACTTCTGCCAGTATTCCAGCAATTGTTCGCGTTCCAACACAAATATTTCCGCATCTTGATCGGGAAGAGCCACAACAATCAAAGCATTAACAATTTTATTACCAAACAGACTTTCACCATAGCATCGATTAATTGCCCCACCATAAGCAACTAACTGTAAAGGCTTGTCGTAGAGTTTTTCTACTCGCAGTTTAGGTTCTTCAGCAGTCGTCCACTCAATAGTGCATGGAACACCTTGATAACGGGCAACTAAATCAACTTTCCCGGCGTATCCTTCCACATAATTTGGCACAACTGTCTCCACCAACTGGACATCGCTAAGTTTCTCCAGTACAGGCTGAACGCTATAACAATAGGGCTGAATCAGGCTGGAAGCAGTGGGAGATAACCCTTGCAAATAATCCTTAACCCACTGATGCAATAGTTCTCCCCGGCGACGGCTGGTTACAGCAATGCGATTTGCTTCTGCGTTCCCTACTTTATTGCGCCAATTAGAAAGAGCAGCTACAGATTCAATCGGCTGTGTAGCCTTAAGTATTGTGGTAACTGCTGGTAGCAGAATGCCATTTTCATCTTGGTAGTCAAACCGTCCATTAGCCCTGGTTCTTTTCATGATAAGAATCTCCCAAAAATTGCTAAATTCAATTTCGCAATTTAGCTTTGGAGATATCTCTCACGTTGAGGCTGACTTAGACTGACTTAGGCTGACATATCTACAATCTTCAGTTTCAGCCTGCTATTGAATAGCATTTTTGCTGCAGAATAAGTAATATAAGAGCAGCCCTAACTGTGATTTAAGGCTAGATAGAAGATACTGAATTCGTTGTCAGGTAATAGAGAGGTTAGTCAATGTCAATGCCGCGTGACTTTTTAATTGAGATGGCTCGTAAGTATGCGCTTTCGCCAGAACAAGAGGATGCTTTTGTAATCTGGTTTAGTAGCAGTAACAAGACAGAATTGGAGATAGCAACCAAACTCCATATCACCAACAGTGCGCTTACCACTCGCATGAGCCACGTTTACAAAAAGTTCAGTATCAACGGTAAAGGCCCAGGTAAATATGGTCGCTTGCTCAATTTTCTGACTGCTGAATATCGTAAATGCAAGGCTTCGGACTCTCCAACTTCTAATCTGTCAGAAAATGAGTTAAATGACTTGGTGCAAGAGGTGCGCCAGAATTGCAGCGAGATGATTCAATACCAATGCGGTACAATGCGATCGCTCACCATGCCACAACCCATTGACGTAAGTGACCTCTACACAAACGTCAATATTCTGGAAAAAATTACCAGTCATCGGCGGCGCGAAATAGATGAACTGTTGCAAGACTGTAACCCGGAAAACTTCGATCGCTTTGGACTTGGCCGAGTAACTGATAAACGAATACCAGGACTAAAAGCGGTTGAGAAATACTCAAAATTGATGGTGCTGGGTAAGCCAGGGTCAGGAAAAACCACATTTTTAAAACATTTAGCCATCCAGTGCAATCAAGGTAACTTTCAAGCTCATCGCGTTCCTATTTTTATCACGCTCAAACAGTTTGCAGAAACAGAAGGAAAACCTAGTTTACTGGAATACATTACCCAGATATTTTCTGATTGTGATGTCTCTGCTGAACAAATAGCTGTGCTGTGGAAGCACGGTAAGACACTGGTTTTACTCGATGGTTTAGATGAAGTAAAAGTTGAGCATAACCGCCATGTCATCAAGCAATTTCTTTATTTATCTGACAAATTTCGCACTAATCACTTTGTAATGACTTGTCGGATTGCAGCAAAAGATTATACTTTTGAGAAGTTTACAGAGGTTGAAGTCGCAGATTTTGATGGCAAGCAGATAGTCACCTTTGCCCGAAAATGGTTTCAAGCTAAGGAATCAGCGAAATCAGAGGAATTTATTCAACAGCTTAGGGCAAATGACCGGATTCGAGAACTAGCAACAAATCCGTTACTGCTGACGCTGTTATGTTTGGTGTTTGAAGAATCAGCCAAATTTACCGGCTTACGCTCAGAACTTTATGAAGAAGGAGTGGATATCCTGCTGAGAAGATGGGATGAAACGCGAAAGATTGAGCGAGAGCAGGTTTATAAAAATCTCTCATTGCAGCACAAGAAAGATTTACTCAGTCAAATTGCTCTAACGACATTTCAGCAGGGAGACTATTTCTTTAAACAGAAACAACTAGAGCAGTATATTTCTGATTACATCCGCAATCTGCCCGATGCTCAAAACGACCCGGAGGCTTTGCAGCTAGATAGTGAAGCGGTGCTAAAATCAATTGAGGCGCAGCATGGATTATTAGTGGAACGGGCGCAGAAAATATACTCTTTTTCTCATTTGACATTTCAAGAGTATTTCACGGCTATAGAAATTGTTAAAAATTCGGAAACATCAGCTTTGGAGAGTTTGGCAAGTCACATTCTTGATTCAGGTTGGCGGGAGGTCTTTTTACTTGTGGCTGAACAGTTGCCAAGTGCCGATAAACTCTTACAGTTAATAAAACCAGAAATTGATGCTCTCATAGCCGAAGATATGCACTTGCAGAAGTTATTAAACTGGGTTAGCCAGAAATCAAGTGCAATTTCTGTAAGTCACAAACTGTATGCTGTTAGAACATTTTATTTTGAAATAGCCCTGTTAATTGATGATGCTTTGTTTAGTGAGTTGGACTGTGGTGGCTATTTTTTTCCGACTCCTGATGATGCTTATGCTCTGTCTCATTCCATTGACATGTGTTTTAAGCATGAGCTTGCATACTTTAGAAATGCCGATCTCAATCCACAAGATCGTAAGCTTGCTCCTGTTCTAGAGATTTATTGTACTCTGCCTCGTATCCTTTTTGATACTCGATATTTAGCTACTCCTAATTACGGGGAAGGACATTATAAAACTCAAGAAGATTATTCCCTAAATTTCCATATTTCCACAGACATAAATTTTGTAATTGATTGCTGTATTTATCCTGACACCAAAGGATTAAAGGCAACACTAAGTCAACTCAATAAGAGACTACCATCTGAAAATAAGAACCGCATTAATCAAGAATGGAAAGATGAAGAATTAGAACGAGTAATGGAATGGTGGGATGAACACGGTCAAGTCTGGTTCGAGGACTTAAAGCTTGCGATAATTGAGCACTGTAATATAGGTAATGATTGGCAGTTTAATTCTGAGCAATATGAGGTGTTGGCTCAGTATCACGAAGCTCATCTATTTCTGATGGAATGTTTCAATAGTGGTTTTGTTGCTGTGAGTCATGAAGTGCGTGAGGAAATTAAGGAGACGTTGTTGTTACCAATAGCTGAGATTCAAAACATGAATAACAACAACTGAAGTGCTATATTTTGCGGGTATTAGTGACCAATAGTTGTGAACCGAGAAAATTTAACTATTTAGTTTAACAACTCAAATGTCCTTCCCTAGGTATCTCTTTGGTCTGATCTTATTGGCGCGATCATATGTGATTTTTGCGTAAGCCCTGGCTATATTAAAACCAAACACAATCTAAATATATTCTTCACTTGTCCCCTATTGACAGAGCGTAAAAAATTGTCCGCTCTCAAGAAAGCCCCGTGAATGACGTAGCAAAAGCCCAAGCAATGACTGATGCAGAAGTGGAAGCACTGTTAGATAGCACCGACGGTTTATTGAAGCTATAAAATATGGAACACGCCGATGATATCATGTTGGAATTGGGGGGGATTTGCGATCGCGAGCGAGTCACAGTCGGCGGCATCGTCGATACCCGAAATTCCAAAAAAACCCTCAGTACCAACCTCCCCAATACCGATCGCACATTCATTCGAGGGCAAAATCTCAACTCACACCTTTACTTTAGGCTACCCAACCAGCATGAAAGCCAACGTTTGCGGCCCAGCTAGAGGGGTCATTCGATTTTAGATTTTAGATTTTAGATTTACTCCACAGATGAATTTGGGAGCTTGAACAAGAGTCTAAAATTTTAATCTCTCCACCACGTCGGGGGCTTGTATCCGTTTTTGGGCGGGTCACAAATGGCAAAGCGATCGATTAATTCGATTCTTTGAAATACGCTCTACCTGTGGAGCATAAACATTCCTTTTCACACCAAAAATATCTTTGAATATCTGCATATAACAACCCGATTCGGGATTCGCAAACATCAATATTTCTCTCTTTTTTCTTTCTCTGCGCCAAGAGCGCCCTCTACGGTTCGTTGAAAAAAATCTACTTTACATCAAGCAATAGGATGGCTATATGCGATCGCACCCACCCTACAAATCAAAACTCTCTTCACCAATACTTCCCAGTTCCCCGCTACCCAGAAACTCTTCCTCCTCTACTTCCTCAATCTCAGAGTCGAAACTTTCCACCACAAACGGCAAACCAGCAGCCATCAAACCCCGTTGAATCAGTTCCGGCGTTTCGTCAAACAAAACAAATAGCGGATGAACAGCCTCAGCTTCATCGCTGTAAATATGGCTGTAGCGGTACGGCATCACCCATTCGTAACCTTTATCCAGCCAAACCTGAGACTGTCGCCAGCGGCCGAGCAACTCAGAAAACTCTTCGCCCGGACGATGAATGAAAATCAAAATTTCCACTCCAATTTTAACTTTCCATTCAGGATCGCACATCAAAATGGCCAAATCGCAGGGCAAACAAACCGCCTGTCCGGGCGATATGCTAGTGCCGCCCCTTCCCGCATAAGAAACTCCGTCTCGCAAGCGCGCAATTGGCAAAGGAATGGTAATTAAACTATCATGGGCGCGGCGGATACTGGGAATCATTTCCATGTAAACCCGATATTTTTTCAGCAGGGCGATCGCGGCGGAAGATTCGCTGTACTCTGCTAGTAAAGCCTCGTAATGTGATTGTTTAACAGACATTTTCAAACAAAAGAATAAGTAATTACTAATTGCTGCTAATTCCTGAGCGATCGCTTCTCGTTACCAGGAAGACCCTGGTAATTAAGATTTGGAGGCTGAGCCTCCCAATTATTTTCTCCTTTAAATCGAGGCTGTGCCTCCTCCAAAGGCATTCCCAGGCTCTGCCTGGGAACGATTGGAATAGTCATTGGTCATGCGTTAATTGCTACTAACTAATAACTAATAACTAATTACCCCTTTTTTACAGCTTCTGGAACACTGCGAACATCGGCAGATACATCGATAGCAAAATCGAACCTACGATACCACCGACGACCACAATCATCAGAGGTTCTAGCATACTGGTAAGTCCTTTTACTGCTTCTTCAACTTCCGTTTCGTAGAAAGCGCCAACTTTCATCAGCATCTTGTCAAGTTCCCCTGTCTCCTCGCCAATAGCCATCATTTGGATGGCCAAAGACGGAAAAACAGCTTGTTCTTGCAAAGCAATACTGATCATGCCGCCGCTTTGAATTTCCTGTCTCGCATATTCGATCGCATTAGATATCGCCTGATTCCCCGCCACATCTCGCACAATTTCCAAAGAATTGAGAATCGGCACGCCCGATCGCGTCAGCGACCCAAATATCACGCAAAAGCGAGCCACAGCCGATTTTTCGATCAAATCTCCAAAAACCGGCAACTTCATCGCAATCCTATCAATTTGTAGGTGACCTATGGGAGTTTTGTAGTACAGATCGAATGCAATTTTGAGCGCTATAATTACCCCAATAACTGTTATCTGTTGGATGGGAGGCCAAGCTGTACAAAATGCACTAATTGCCAACATAAACACCGTAAAAGCCGGCAAATCTGCACCAATATCCTTAAAGATTTTAGCGAAAGTTGGTAGCAAAAATATGGTCATTGCGAAAAAAATTACGATCGCAATAAAGAACACAGTCTTGGGATAAGACATTGCCGAATTAATTTCAGCCTCCGTCTTGTGATTTTTTTCCATCATCACCGCCAGACGGTCTAGGGTTTCATCTAGCACCCCCCCGACTTCTCCCGCGGCCACCATACTGATAAACAGTTGGTCAAAAACATCAGGAAACTTAGCCATCGCCTCTGCCAAGTTTATCCCCTCCTGCACGTCAGCATTCATGCTCCTGAGGGCTCGCTTCAGTTTAGCATTAGAACACTGCTCGTGCAGCACAGAAAGGCATCTAACGATCGCCACCCCTGCATTAAACATAGCTGCAAACTGACGAGCAAAAATAGCCATATCCTTAACAGTAAGACTGGTAAGGTTATACTCGATTTGCTCCTGAATTTTACTGAAATCAAAGCCACCTTTCGGTTTTTGGCGGATAACGTTGGTAGCCACAGCTCACCTCTGAAAATTTATTAAAATTAATGACTCATCAGTCATCAGTCATTAATTCAGTCGGCAGACTCCTGACTAATGACTGCTGACTGAATTAATGAGCTCCTACCTTGGCGCCACCAACAGGTGCCGGGCCGATCAAGCGTTCGAGTTCGTCAGCCTTAGAAGCCTTGGCCATTGCCGATTCCCAAGTGACTTTACCGCTCTTGTAAAGTTCAGCGAGGGCCATTTCCATCGTCCTCATGCCCAATTTCGCCCCCATTTGGATTTGGGAGTAAATCATGGGAGTTTTGCCCTCCCGGATCAAGTTCGCCATAGCTGGAGTATTCACCATGATTTCCATAGCGCAGCAGCGGCCGCCCCCAACTTTTATTACCAAATTTTGGCTGCAAATTCCCACCAAAGAGTTAGACACCTGGGCGCGAACCTGGGGTTGTTGAATGGGCGGGAACACGTCCAAAATCCGATCGATCGTGGCAGCCGCCGAATTAGTGTGCAGCGTTCCCATCACCATGTGACCCGTTTCTGCAGCCGAAATTGCCAGACCGATGGTTTCCAAGTCCCGCATTTCCCCCACCAGAATTACATCAGGATCTTCGCGCAAAGCTGCTTTCAGCGCATTAGCAAAGCTCTTAGTATCTTCGCCCTTTTGGCGCTGGTGAAACAAACTTTTGATATTAGGAAACACGTATTCGATCGGATCTTCAACTGTGAGAATGTGTTCCGCCCGCGTCCGGTTGACCAGATCCAACAAAGCCGCCATCGTAGTAGTCTTCCCGGAACCCGTTTGTCCCGTCACCAACAGCATACCCCTGGGTCTTTCCGTCAGATCCCGCAAAATTTGCGGCACGCCTAAAGCATCTGCATTAGGAATCTTAGAAGCCAGAGCCCGCATACAAGCAGCCCAAGCACCCCGCTCCCGGTAGACATTGACGCGGAACCGAGCCAATCCCCGAACCCCGTAAGCGCAGTCGAGTTCCCACTCCATTTCCAACTGCTTGCGCTGCATATTGTTGAGCATTTGGAAAATTAGGATCTGCACTTCCTCAGCAGAAAGAATGTCGCCGTATTGCGTCTGAGGAGTTAGTTTACCGCTGACTCGGAAGAATATAGGCGCGCCCGCTTGGATGTGTATGTCCGAACCCCCTTGCTCTACCAGGGACTCCAGTACGTCTTCAATCATCAGACCCATAGATACCTCTCCTCGATCAAATTGATAGTTATTGACCAATCTAGCTCAGTTAACAGTCAACAGTTAACTGCTGAATCAATCCACAAAGCGTGGCGTCAAGCAGTACGGACAATCCAGCATCTCCGGCTTCAATTCCGCCCGACAACTTTTGCAGGTAAGTCCCTGCTTGCGTTTGGCTTTCAGTTCAGCCTCCAGGCCCGAGTCAGTAAACGTCACCCGCTCGACTTCTTCAAAAGTAGTCGCGCCTTCCCGCACTAACTGCAAGCTGTAAGCCAACAACGTTTTCATCCCTTCTTCTACTGCTGCTTCCTTAATTTGTTCTGTAGGAGCTCCTTGAGTGATCAGAGTTTGAAGCCGCTCAGTATTTTTCAGGAACTCATAAACCCCTACCCGTCCTTTGTAGCCTAGGCCGGCGCACTTGGTACAAAGTTGCTCGCGTTCTGCGAGTTCCTTCCTTTCCTCCACCGGTACAGTGTTGGCTTTGTAAACAGTTAGATCAATTTCTTGAGAAGCCGACAGACCGTACTTGCCCAGTTCTGCTGCAGTAGGCTGGTAAGGAATGCAGCATTTGTCGCAAACGCGCCGCATCAGACGCTGAGCCAACACGCCCAACAGAGCGGCCGAAACCATGAACGGTTCTACGCCCATTTCGGCCAAACGCGCGACCGCCCCGGCCGCGTCGTTCGTGTGCAGCGTCGTCAGCACCAAGTGTCCCGTCAAAGCAGCTTCCAGAGCCGTTTTTGCCGTTTCCTTGTCCCGCGTTTCCCCCACCAGCATCACGTCAGGGTCTTGCCGCAAAAATGCCCGCAGAATGTTGGAAAAAGTCAAGTCTTTTTCCCGAATTACTTGACATTGGGTAATTCCTGGCAAAGCATATTCGATCGGGTCTTCCGCCGTACTGATATTAACCCCCGGATCGTTCCGTTCCGCCAGAATCGAGTAGAGAGTAGTTGACTTGCCCGAACCCGTCGGCCCCGTCACCAAAATCAGTCCGAACGGACGGCTAGCACTCTCTCGCACTAAAGCCAGAGTTTCCTGGTCGGAGATTAACAAACCCAAGCCCAACTGAGTGCTGGAACTGTCCAAAATCCGCAGCACGATTTTTTCGCCGTACCGCGAAGGTAAGCTGTTCACCCGGAAATCCACCGTGCGTCCCTCAAATACCCGGCGGATACGGCCGTCTTGAGCTTGTCGGCGTTCGGCAATATCCAGGTTCGCAATAATCTTGAAACGAGCCGTAATCGATGCGACTACCTGCTTGGGAAACCGGAAATACTCTTGCAGCACCCCGTCTTTCCGCATCCGAATCCGCATGAACTCTTCTTGAGGTTCTACGTGGATGTCAGACACCTTTTCCGACAGAGCTTTAGCCAAAATGATATTGACCGCCTTAATTACCGGAGCGGCCTCAGCATCGTCCAAGGTGTTAGCTAGGTCTTCTTGGTCGGCACTCTCCTCTTCTAGCGAGAGTTCGCCAAAATCTCCCTCCCCTAAATCCATCTTTCTCTGCTTTTCGGCTGCTGCCATTTTGGCTGCTACCTTAACTTGATCCTCTTGATAGGCAGAAGTTATGTCCTGATAGTCGTCTGGCGTAATCACCCGTCGCTGCAAAGCCAAGCCGTGAGGCTGTAAAATCCGCCGCAAATCTTCTATGGCGTTGAGGTTGTCGGGATCTACCATGGCTACTAAAACGGCCGCCGGCTCAGTTTCAGTCTTCGCTACGGGTAAAAACCGACCTTGGTGACAAATGTCGATCGAAATCTTCAACGCATCGAGCATAACTCCGAGTTGCTCGTTAGACATTTCGCTCATCTCCGGGTCAAATGCTTCAACCCCGTAGACTATCTTCCGTTCAAACATCTGCTGCTTCTTGTAAAGTCGCAGCAATTCTGGGGGTAACGGCTGCCCGGTAAGTGCTTCTAATACCTCCGTCAAACGCTTGCCCGACTTCTGGCTTTCAATTTGAGCTTGCTTCACTTGCTCGCCGTTGACGTAACCCGACTGAATCATCTTGGTGAGAGCCGGAGTAAAAGCGCTTAGAGCAACTATCGATGTGGATCGAGGCGCGGATGTGCTAGTCATAAAAAACACTCAATAGGTGGGAAACTCAGTCACAAAGAGTGCTGAGAGGAAAACCAACGCGGGGTTTTAACCCCCGTATTCTTTGCTTATGGATCAGCTATCATGTTGTTGCTCAATCCCTATCTCTCAAGTGTAAACTCGCAGTCACCTCTAAGCTTCGTCCACAAATTGACGAGACGTTGGAGGGGTTTGCCGATGCTTGCCATCAAATCTTGTTGGTTGAGTGCTAAGTTGCTTACTTACCTGATTAACTGGCGGGATACTCTCGTTATAGCGTCCGGGCACATCACTTGGGGATTCCCCGTACCGGGAGAGAAAAGCGGGGCGGGGTGTGTCCCCTTCCCAGGCTAATTCTATTTTCCCAAATTGTTTGCTCAAATTACAGCGCCCGTGGTGACGCGGTTAGCTGTACTAAATTAAAGATGACCTATGTTCTGTGATGATAGCTTTTACAAAAGCTTCGACCGCCCTTTTGAAACATATTTTGATTAATTATCTGCGATCGGTCACTGCCCGATCGTCGGCTGCATGAGCCCCCAGGGCAAATTTTGAGCAACTCTAGTTTTCGCTCACTAAATATTACTTTAATTCTACCCTGGTGTCCGAACCTTTGTGACGTAAGGTTGACGGTTCAAAAATCTTGGGAAGAGGCAAATTAGATATCAACCGTCTTTACAGATGAGCACCTCAGCGAAACCAACTAATCTCTCTCATTTGGCTGGCAAAAATCCGAGACTTCAAGCGACTTCGGCGGTATTGAATCCGAAAAACCACAGCCCCAATTCGCATCAAGATTAACAACCTAGTATCTGAGTTACACAAGTACACAGCTAACTACTTAGTCACTCAATACAAATTCCTTTTTCTCCCGACTAGGGAAACTCAGCAAATGGTAAAAAATGCCTGCCTCAGCTTGCAACTAAAACAGCCTGACAGATGATAACTTTAAGTCACTATCGTTTTCAGTAAACCTTGAAACATCAAGCCTCCTAGGTGGGAAATGTTGTAGTAGATTTAACAGAAAAATATACTTATAAAAATTGTTGTAAATGCGCTCGCGTTAATTAAAAATGAGGAACCAACAAACGTTGGGTTGCCCGCATTGCTGCCATATTATACGTAAATATCTAAACGGGCATTTGAATATTTTATGGAAAGCTTTGGGCAATGTCTCCAGATCTGGCGATTTGTCCTCTTTTCACATTGTGCCATACACAGTCAATTCGAGTCTCTAGATTTACCGGGTTAACTGTATCTGCTAGAATTGATAGGGTTCTGTCGCGCAGCTTTTATGATTGACGAGGAAAAACAGCAAGATCAAGATCCTAGCTCAACTGGGGAAACCACCCCAGAGGGTTCGCCAATGGGAAGCGAAAATCCGGCGGCATCAGGAAACTCCAACGAATCGGCGGATTGGGAGCTCGAACTTGCTCGAGCTTATCAAAGTGCTCAGGGCGATCGCACCCCAGCAAACGCATCGGGGCCTACCGTCACAGGCAGTTCAACCAACAGTCCGACTGCAGACGCGGCGGAGCCTTGGAAGAAGGAACTGGCGCAGGTAACCGAGGAAAAAGAGGCTTTAAAAACTCAGTTGCAAGCCGCATCCGCTCAACTAGAAGAACTGAAAAATCAAAATCTCCGCCTAGCAGCAGATTTTGAAAACTTCCGCAGGCGTACCCAAAAGGAAAAAGAAGAGCTAGATTTACAGGCAAGGTGTCTCACGATCAAACCCCTGTTGCCGGTAATTGACAATTTCGAGCGCGCTCGATCGCACATCAAGCCGCAAACCGATGGCGAAATGAACATTCACAAAAGCTACCAAAGCGTTTACAAGCAAATGGTAGACGGCCTCAAGCAAATCGGGGTTTCTCCGATGCGCCCCGAAGGCGAACAGTTTGACCCCAACCTCCACGAAGCTCTGCTGAGCGAGCCAACTGACGAACACGAGGAAGGAACAATTATCCAAGAACTAGAACGCGGCTACATTCTGGGCGATCGCGTCTTGCGGCACGCCAAAGTGAAAGTTGCAGCGGCTGGGCTATCTGTGGTAGCCTCAGATGAAAATCCCGATAGTTCAGAAGGTTAATCGGGATACAAGCTACTGCATTCCTCAAAGTCACTGACCCCCGAATAGAATTCGGGGGTTCCAAGGTGGCAGACTCACCAGCTTCTTAATTAAAGATGACTAAAAGCAGGTCAGCGCTTGATCCAAAAATTCTGAAAAATGTTTTTACCAGTCTTTGATATTGCTTTAGGACATCAAGTTTATTTCCTACAAATCTAGTCTGGGAATGCTTGTTTAAACAAGCTGAGTCGTTTTTCATCTCCCAACCTGCAGTTGGAGATTTCCAAACATCCCACAAAGTTTTATGAGGCGCTATGGGAAAAATTATTGGAATTGACTTAGGCACGACTAACAGTTGCGTAGCTGTGTTAGAGGGCGGTAAACCCGTCGTGATCGCCAATTCCGAGGGCGGGCGCACAACTCCGAGTATAGTAGGATTTGGCAAGGCGGGCGATCGCTTAGTAGGTCAATTGGCCAAGCGACAAGCTGTAACTAATGCTGTAAATACTGTCTACAGTATCAAACGATTTATCGGACGGCGGTGGGACGACACGGAAGAAGAACGAGCCCGAACTCCCTATACCTGCATAAAAGGCAAAGACGATACCGTTAACGTCCAAATTCGGAACAAGGTTCACACTCCCCAAGAAATCTCGGCAATGGTACTCCAAAAGCTCAAGCAAGATGCTGAAGCTTATTTGGGACAAACTGTTACCCAAGCCGTGATTACAGTGCCAGCCTACTTCACAGACGCCCAGCGGCAAGCTACCAAAGACGCCGGTACGATCGCGGGCCTAGAAGTCCTGCGGATCGTCAACGAACCGACGGCGGCAGCCCTTTCCTACGGGCTGGACAAGCAAAATATAGAACAGAAAATCTTGGTCTTTGACCTGGGCGGCGGTACTTTTGACGTTTCGATCCTGCAACTGGGAGACGGAATTTTTGAAGTCAACGCCACCTCCGGCAACAACCATCTCGGAGGAGATGACTTTGACGACTGCATAGTCCAGTGGCTCGTAGAAGCTTTCCGGACTCAAGAAGGCACTGACCTCTCACAAGACAAAATGGCCTTGCAGCGCCTCCGAGAAGCTGCCGAAAAAGCGAAAATCGAACTCTCCAACCGAGAATCCACCTCAATCAATCTGCCCTTCATCTCTTCTGACGAGAAAGGGCCGAAGCATTTGGAAATGGAACTCTCCAAAGCTCAGTTTGAAAAACTGGTGGCTCATTTGGTGCAAGCGACGATCGATCCGGTGACTCAAGCCCTCAAAGACGCAAGTTTGACCCCCAAAGACATAGACAGGATTATTTTAGTGGGAGGCTCAACCCGGATTCCGGCAGTTCAAAAGGCAATTAGCAAGTATTTTGGGGGCGTTTCTCCCGATAAATCGGTCAATCCCGACGAAGCTGTAGCGGTAGGCGCGGCAATTCAAGCCGGGGTGTTGGGTGGTGAAGTCAAAGACTTGCTGCTGCTCGATGTGACGCCGCTCTCACTGGGACTCGAAACCTTGGGCGGAGTATTCACCAAAGTAATCGAGCGCAATACAACTATTCCCACCAGCCGATCGCAAATGTACAGCACGGCGGCAGACGGGCAAACCTCGGTAGAAATTCACGTACTCCAAGGCGAGCGGGCATTGGTTAAAGACAATAAAAGTCTTGGCAAGTTCCTGCTCAAAGGCATTCCCCCAGCTCCCCGCGGCGTACCTCAAATCGAAGTTACCTTTGAAATCGATGCCAACGGGATTCTCAAAGTGGCTGCTGAAGACAAGGGAACCGGAAAAGAACAAAGCATCCAAATTTCCAATACAGGGGGATTGAGCGAAACCGAAGTCGAGCGGATGCGACAAGAAGCCGAACTTTACGCTGACGAGGACATCAAGCGCGCTCTACTGGTCGAACTCAAAAATCAAGCTGACTCCCTCGTCTATAATTGTGGTGTAACTTTAAAAACCAACGCGCAACTGCTGAGCGACGAGCTCAAGGCAGAAGCGGAAACAGCCGCAGCAGCCTTGCGAGCAACGATGACTAACCCCGACATCACAGTCGAGGAACTCACGCCCGCAATCGAATCTTTCAAGCAACTGCTATACTCGCTGGGGACAGCAGTCTACGACCAAGCCCGCAGCGGGGTAGCACCGTCAGGAGCTGTTGTTGAAAGCGAGATGATGTCAGAAGTAGAATCATCAGAACCAGAAGAGGTTAAAGCGGACGACGACAGTATTTTGCTGGAAGAAGAGCTGCTGGTGGCGCCCCAAGCTCCGCCGGAACCAAAGCCGGAACCAAAGCCGGAACCAAAGCCGGAATCAAAGGCGGCATCAAAGGCGGAATCCAAGCCGGAACCAAAGCCGGAACGACAGTCAAAACGACAGTCAAATCCACAGTCAAGTCCACAGTCAAATCCACAGTCAAAACAAAAACAGAAGGTTCCCGAACCAGAAGTTGATGATATGAATCCTTTCCTTTAAAACTGAAAAGCTAAAAATTAAAAGTTAACAATTAACAATGAGAATTTTTAACTTTTAATCTGTAATTTCAGGAAAGGTCGCCCGTTTATTTTTCGTACACTTTTTGTTATTTACCTCCAGGCAAGCAGCTCTATGGCCGGTGATTACTATGAAATATTAGGCGTTTCTCGCAGCGCAGACAAAGAAGAAATTAAGCGTGCTTACCGCCGCCTAGCTCGCAAGTACCATCCAGATGTCAACAAAGAACCCGGTGCCGAGGAGCGGTTTAAAGAAATTAACCGCGCCTACGAGGTACTCTCAGAACCAGAAACCCGCGCCCGTTTCGACCGTTTCGGCGAAGCAGGCGTCAGCGGTGCAGGTGCACCGGGGTTCCAAGACTTTGGTGACAGCTTTGCCGATATTTTTGAAAGCTTCTTTCAGGGCTTTCAGGGAGGCGTCGGTGGCCAACAACAGCAAGGTCGCAGGCGCAGCGGGCCGGTGCGCGGAGACGATTTGCGACTCGATTTGCGGCTGGATTTTCGGGAAGCAGTGTTTGGTGGGGAAAAAGAACTCCGCATCAAGCATCTAGAAACTTGCGAAACTTGCACCGGGACTGGTGCGAAACCGGGAACCCGACCCCAAACTTGCTCGACTTGTACCGGCAGTGGTCAAGTCCGACGTGCTACCCGCACTCCTTTCGGCAGCTTTACTCAAGTTTCAGTTTGCCCCACCTGCAACGGCACCGGGCAAGTGATTGAGGATAAATGCGAAACTTGCGGGGGCCGGGGTCAGAAAGAAGTGATGAAAAAGCTGAAAATCACAATTCCGGCTGGAGTTGACAACGGTACTCGCTTGCGTGTTTCCAATGAAGGGGATGCCGGCAAACTGGGCGGGCCGCCCGGGGATCTTTACGTGTTTTTGGCCGTAAATGAAGACCCGCTATTTAAGCGCGAGGGTACTAACGTTAGCTCGGAAGTTAAGATTAGTTATTTGCAAGCAATTTTAGGGTGCCGGTTGGAAGTGGAAACCGTAGACGGGCCGACGGAATTGTTGATTCCTAGCGGAACTCAGGCGAATACTGTTCTGACTTTGGAGAAAAAAGGGGTGCCTCGGTTGGGAAATCCAGTCAGTCGCGGCGATCATTTGATTACGGTGTCTATTGACATTCCGACTAAGGTGACGGCTGAAGAACGGGAATTGCTGATGCAGCTTGCTAAGCTGAAGGGCGATCGTACCGGTAAAGGCGGCTTGGAAGGGTTTCTGGGTAATTTGTTTCAGAAATAAGCAATTTTTGACACCACTTGGTGTCAAATTTTCCTGTTTGAGGATTCCCCGGCAATTTGTTTTAGTATCTGTCAAAAAATTGTGTGCAATTGCTCACAAAAATCTCAGGTGGGACGCTTCCTAGGCATTCGGTTTCAGCAGCGCTCAAAAAAGTGAGCGCCCTTGCGCTCACTTTTTTCAGAAAGAATAATAGTCTGTGTCCAATTGGACACAAAATTTTAGATTCTCCCGTGTCCATGCAACTTATTTAAAAAACTAAGGCTTTCAGGATTGGAGATTGCAAAAAGCATTATGAATTCAACATCGAAAATTGAAACTCCCAAATCCCCAGATGCCAAAATCGATCTGCGGGGTACCCCGTGTCCTCTGAATTTTGTTCGCACTAAACTGCGCTTGGAGCAAATGGCACCGGGTGCTGTTTTGGAAGTGTGGCTGGATGCTGGGGAGCCGATCGAACAAGTGCCCGATAGTCTCAAAATGGAAGGCTACCAGATTCTGGAAACGCAATTTGTCGCGGATGAGCCGGAGTCGGGCTTTTTTTCAATGAAAGTGCAGCGCCCAGAAGACAAGGAAGCAGGATGAGCCTGAATTCGCCCTCGATCGTCGGTACTGTAATTGCTGTTCAGGCTAACTTCTACCAAGTGAGGTTAGATCCCGAAGTCTCGATTGACGGGAAAAATGCTCCCCTCGCTGATTCTCCGACTCTCCTGTGTACTCGTCGCACTAGACTCAAAAAAATTGGTCAACAGGTGATGGTGGGCGATCGCGTGGTGGTAGACGAACCGGACTGGAGTGACCGCCGGGGAGCAATTTCTGAAGTCTTCCCGCGCCAAACAGAACTCAACCGCCCGCCTGTAGCTAATGCCGATCGCATTCTCCTTGTTTTTGCCCTTGCTGAACCAGACTTAGATCCCGCGTCATTAACTCGGTTTTTAGTCAAGGCCGAATCTACAGGTTTAGAGGTAAGTTTGTGCCTGAACAAATGCGATTTGGTCACGCCCCAAGAGTTGGAACAGTGGCGCGATCGGCTTTCAGGCTGGGGCTACGAACCCATGTTTATTAGCGTCCGCAGCGGTGCAGGAGTTCAGGAAGCCCCCGTTAACGATCAAAATGAAGTTTCTGCCTCGGAACTGCCTTTCCATGACTTAGTGGAGAAAACAGAGCTATCTATGCTGAGTTCTGAGGATAACCCCCAAAATCCAAATTCGCTCAAGCCGTTACCTCCGTTAAAGCCCGTACATAGCCCGTTGCCGAACTTGCTTCTAGACCACTTGCAAGGGAAAATAACGGTAATTTGTGGCCCTTCTGGGGTTGGCAAGTCCAGCTTGATCAACCAACTGATCCCGGCCCTGAACCTACGAGTGAGCGCTGTTTCCGGCAAACTCGGTCGCGGGCGCCATACGACTCGCCACGTCGAACTATTTGAACTCCCCGGCGGCGGACTTTTGGCTGATACTCCGGGCTTTAATCAGCCGGCTCTCGAATGCGATCCCTCAGAATTAGCGGAATATTTCCCAGAAGCGCGCCAGAGGCTGGCTTTGGGTAGCTGCCAGTTTAGCGACTGTTCGCACCGAGACGAGCCTAACTGTGTCGTGCGGGGCGCTTGGGAGCGCTATGAGTATTACTTGCAGTTTCTCGAAGAGGCGATCGTCCGCCAACAAGCTCTGCAAAACTCCAGCAGCGCCGAATCGAGTTTGAAGCAGCAAACCAAGTCGGATGGTACGCAGCATTACGAACCGAAGCTGCAAACTAAAAAATATCGCCGCTCTTCCCGCCGTCTTCAACACCAGTCACTCCAAGATATGTGTCAAGACTTAGAGGAATTGTGAGGAAGTCGCCGCCCATGGCCTGCAGGCGCTAGAAAACAGTACCCAGACTTACCCCGAAACTGGGTTTGAGCGAGGAAAATATAGAGGCTGCAGTCCTCGGACCCCGTTCCCATGCAGCCGGTGTCTTTAGTGGCGAGGGCGTAAGTCCTGAGTACATTAATAGCTAAAATTAAATGGCCTTAGATTTGTTAAAAAAAGTAGAACAGAAGCAAAAGTTAGCGGGTACTGCAGGAGCAAAAATATTGTGAATATTCAAGAACTGTTTCAAAAAGGCGGCCCCGCCATGTGGCCCCTGTTGCTGTTATCGATTCTATCTTTGAGTACAATTATCGAGCGCTTGTGGTTTTGGGCGAGCCTCCTGAGCAAAGAAAAGCAGATAGTTAACCGTATTCTGGAAGCGGCTCGCAGCGATTGGGGGGCGGCTAACGAGATTGCCAGACAAGCTAACCGACAGCCGATCGGGCGATTTCTTTCTGCACCCCTGCGGCTCTACAATCCCGAACCAGATTTATTTCGACTCGCACTCGAAGCGGCAGCCGATGAAGAGTTGGCTTCGATGCGTCGCGGTGACAAAATCTTAGAAGCTACGATCGCTCTAGCCCCTTTGCTGGGCTTGCTGGGAACAGTTCTGGGCTTGATTAACTCGCTCAGTTCTATCCGTCTGGGCGACATCGGCACGGCGGCAACAACTGGCGTAACTTTGGGGATTAGCGAGGCGCTGATCACGACTGCTACTGGAATGATAGTAGCAATTTTTACCTTGGCGTTTTATCGGATATTTCAAGCTTTTTTGTTCAACCAGGCAAAAATATTTCGCAAAGCTGGAAATGAATTGGAATTGCTTTACAGGCAATACTGGCCTGCCGCTAATGCTAAGGGTCGAGCACCCGGTGCAGAATACAGCAATTCTTCTTTTGGTGCAGATGGTTTGAACAGGCGTTCTCTCAATTCTCAAGAATCGGGAGAACGGAATCGGGAGCCGAAATTGAAAGGTTCCGATCCGGCTGAAGATTCACCTTCTAATAATTAGAACCAAGGAGAACTGATGAAGATTAATCTAGATACTCCTGCTGAAGAGGCTCGGATTGAACTGGTGCCTTTAATTGACGTGATCTTTTGCATTCTGACGTTTTTTCTCCTGGCGGCTTTGCAACTGACTCGGCAGCAAGCCATTAATGTGGATTTGCCTAAAGCGAAGACAGGACAAGTACAGATGCGAGAGATGCTGATTGTCAGCATTGATGATTTCGGTCAAACTTATATCGACCAATTGCCTGTTAATTACCAACAACTCGATCGAGTTTTAAAGAGTTTCCAAAGTAAAAACCCTACGGGTTTGATGGTGCTGTACGCTCCTCAGAATGCGAGATATGCCAAAGTTGTGGAGGTTTTAGACAAATTGAGAGAGGTAGGGGGCGATCGAGTGGCTCTAGCAACTCTTCCTAGTTCAGCTCCCTCGCCGCTGCCGAATTCCTCGCTTCCCAATTCTGGCATTCCTGCGGCACCTGCGATCGGCAATTCCGGTCAACCCCTGCCGTCTCCTGTGCCTCCTGGGCAGCAACAGTTCAATCCCAATCAGTTTCAATCTCCTCTCCCCGCTCCGGGGCAGCAGCAGTTCAATCCCAATCAGTTTCAATCTCCTCTCCCGGCTCCACAGCAGCCTAGTAACTTTGGGGCAAATCAGGGCATTCCTCCTGTTTCGCCGGCACCGGCTGCTCCCAATTTCAGACCCGGAATCGGCACTCCACCGCAGGATGGCGGGCCCTCGAATTAGTTAGAAGGAAGAAGGAAGAAGGAAGAAGGGAGAACAGAGAAATAGAAATTCTCCGACTCTCCCCATCTCCCGCTCTCCTCATCTTCCAATCTCCTCATCTTCCACTCTCCTCATCTCCTCATCTTCCAATCTCCGCCTCTCCCCGTCTCCTCATCGCGGAGAGAATCTCCGCCGGATTTGGTATAAACGGCTTCAATTCTTTTGGTTCGTACTGAGCCTTTTTTCTCTTGACAAGTAGATACACTTGTATATGCCTGCGGAAGGAACTTTTGCAGAGATCTCGCCATCTCTATCCCTAAGTAAGGTATTTCTTAGGACAGAGGGTAATTTTGTCAAATGATTGTTACCTTTTGTAATATAGACGAAAGCCAGATGGGCAATCGGGCATCCCGAAACCAACGGTCGATCGCTGAAACAGCTTACAAATCTGGTTAATCCAGGTGTTCACTTTTAAGTCACCTTTACTTACAGAGGAGTCAAAGTCATGAGCCAACCAGCAGAATTGTCTTTGGAACAGCAATTTAGCCTGTGTTCCTTCAAAACACAGGTAAGTGACATGAGCCGCGAACAAGCTCAAGAGTTTTTGGTCAAGCTTTACGAGCAAATGATGCTTCGGGAAACCATGTACCGCCATTTTTTGAAACACCACTGGGGTTTAGAACCTAACCCAGGCGTTGAGTAACAAAGAGTCGCAGTCGGCGACCTCCGTCTCTTACTCTCTTCCCTCAGGCGGAAAGGAGTTGGGGGTGATGGGGCGTCACTCGAAGGCAGAAGGTAGAAGACCTGTATAGAGACTTGAGGAAAATTAGACAGTTTCTTTGTGGATTTCACTCGAATTGTCGAGTAAAACTAAGCATTTTGTCGATCGACCACAGGAGAGCGCAAAAATAATTTATGGCGCCTCGACTCGAAAAGTGAATAACTATTAATAATAAGTGTTAATTTTTTAACCAATTAAAATTTTTAACAAATTCAATATATTTGTCTTTAGTGGCAGCGGATGAGGTTTGACAACAATGGTGCTAGTCGGACATCTGAGCGCGACCTCCGACTAGCCAAACCTTCAATTTTCACATCAAACCCTAGAACTCGCAAATGTTGACTCTAGAAAGAGTTATTCCCCCTGACGTTCCAGAGTCGCCTCGATTGTATTCGTCAAGTAATGACCAGACATGATGCCGCTAGATTGGTAGTAGCGGTTGTCATCAACCCGGTGAAGGGTGTCAAAACCCGTCCGCCGCTGGCGTTCGTCTCCCAATACCCAATAACGCTGGACGATCGACTGGGGAGCAATCCAACCTTCGCCCTCGACGCGGCCGAGTTCGCTGTGTTGGAGTACAAACGTATACTGCCGTTCATCGCTGTTGAGGTGTCCTCGGTACTGCAAAATAATCTCTTCGCGATCGCCTCCAGGAAATACGAGCTTTGTCACCATACTGAACCAATCTGTTCGGTTCCAGCTCACTAAAGTTTTGCCTTTAACCGTAATTGGCACGCCATTGCGCTCAATCCAGCTTCCTTCGAGCGTCCATTGGCCAGATTCCATTAAAAACGTGTGAGCCACAGTGCTGTTCCTATGCTTTTCCTGCTGGCTACAATGCTGGTGCAACAACGCACAGCCGTTGTCCCTCAGACTCTATGCTATCACGCCCAACTGTGCCAACAAGAGTTAATTTCTCCTAAAAGTACCGGTGTCCGGGCACCAGTAACTTGAGGCAGATTGCCGGGAATGCCCCGAACCCGCCATGCGGCTAAAACCGCGAAAGCTATCGCCTCTTTAAAATCTACATTCAAGCCTGCCTCAGAAGTAGTCAACACTTGCACTGGATGCAATTGAGATTGCAATCGGCGTTTTAAGTAGAGATTGTGGCTGCCGCCCCCGCATAGTAAAACTCGATCGGGCATAGCCGGTAAAAAAGTTTGGTAACTGTGAACGATCGAGGCAACAGTCAGTTCTGTCAGAGTAGCCAGCACGTCAGCAGGACTGAGGTTGTAACCTTGGGCCTCGACCAAACACCTGTCAAAATAGTCTACACCAAATAGCTCTCGCCCCGTTGATTTCGGCGGTGCTTGGCGGAAGAACTCTGATGCGAGCCAATCCTCGACTAAAGCTTGACAGGGAGTTCCCGATGCCGCCCAAGCTCCACCTTCGTCGATCGTCTTAGTGCCCCCTGAGAAGTGCTGTACTGCCAAATCTAACAGGGAATTCGCCGGGCCTGTATCCCAGCCCGATATGCCCTCCCCAAGACTGAAAATCTCAGACTCGTCATTGTTTTCCCCTTTTCCTCTTGCCGGAAGATAGGTAACATTGCCAATTCCCCCCAGATTTTGGATGCAGAGGCTGATGTTGGGTTCCGCCAGCAGGCAGGCATCAACTATGGACACTAAGGGTGCTCCTTGACCCCCTGCAGCAATGTCTGCCGATCGAAAGTTACTCACAGTAGTAATTCCCGTCAATTCCGCAATTAGCGCGCCCCGCCCAAGTTGCAAGCTGTAGCCCATTAACGGACCGGCGCTGTCTTTCTGGGCTTTCCCAGCAGGTCGGTGGTAGACGGTTTGACCGTGAGAGCCGATTAATTCGGCTATATCATATTCTGCTTGAATTGTCAATGCCGCCGTGGCAAATTCTTGAGCGATGGCATCATCTAATTGGGCTAGTTCAGCCATTGACAAAGCTGAGCCACTGCAAACTGAGAGAATTTGCGATCGCAAATTAGCAGGATAAGGGAAAGTCTTGCCTGCCACCAATTGCACTTTCAAGTCTGTGTGGGAACCGACCACATCCACCAAAGCAGCATCAATGCCATCCACCGACGTGCCGCTGATCAAACCGATAACGCGGGTCATTCAATTTTAGATTTTAGATTTTAGATTTTAGATTGTTCAATTTTTCGATTTTAGATAGTCGGGTGCGATCGGGCGATCGAATATTATTTGAGGTCGATCGTCACGATCACCACAGTAATATTATCGCGTCCACCTTTCTCCTTAGCTGCTTGAATTAAAGCATTTGCAGCGCCCTCGCAGGCGCGAATCGACTTCAGAGGCGAAGCTATCAAAGGATCGGAAAGTTCTTCAGTCAAGCCATCGCTGCAGAGCAGCAAGCGATCCCCAGGCTGCACGTCCACCGGCAAAATATCTATCTCCCGCAAATCATCGCGGCCCAAACACTGGGACAAAACGTGACGCCAAGGATGAGTGCGAGCCTGGTCGGGAGTTAGAGCCTTTCTTTTGACAGCCTGAGCCACCCAAGTCTGGTCTTCAGTAATCTGTTCCAAGCGAGAGCCGTGCAGTCGGTACAACCGAGAGTCCCCGATATTAGCGCACCAGGGTCGGCCCTCATCCCTAAACATTAGAACCACAGCCGTAGTTCCCATATCAGCACGCTCGGGGTGGTCGAGCTGATCCGTCAAAATAGCTTGATTGGCAATTAAAAAAGCCTTTTCCAACAACAGCGGAGAATCCTCAGGCCCTTCCCAATGTTCGAGCAAATAAGATTGAATCGCCTGAGTCGCAATCCGGCTGGCTTCTTGACCTCCGGCGTGTCCTCCCATTCCATCGGCCACTATGAAAAATCGCCCGTCAGAGTCTATGTAGTACGAATCCTGATTTACGGAACGAACTAGCCCTGTGTCTGTCTTACCTGCGAAAGAGCGTTTCATAGATTGGGTGATTGGACTCATCGAACTTGAAAGCTTGATTTAATTGGGTGAGATGTTTTCTTCCAAAACTTAAATCCCGAACGGCAGTTGAAATTTCTGCACCCCACGAGCGCGAGTTTTGGAAAAATTGCACTTCCTTGACCTCATATTGTAGATCGTATGATGGTAATCCCATCTTAAAATTTTGCTAAATCCAGTAAATTCAGCAGCACCTGCAAAACAAGACTGGATTTCTACCCAAAATCCGAGGTTTTGCTGGCGAAAAATCTAGGTAGCAACTGGGTTTTTAGCCTCACAGCGCGTAAATATTGTAAATTTCAGCAATCTGTGGTCAGCCAGCAAAAACTTAACATTCGATGTCAAATTCTTGCTGGCGAGAAATCTCAAACCTGAAATTTCCCATCTCAAATTGCACAATTATGACATCCTGTCTAAACGATCGATCCGCTTGAACAAACGCAGCATAGCAAACCCTGCACCCGCCGCCAGCACGGCAACAGCGACAGCCGGCCAGACTTGATTGCTGACAAACAAAATTGTCGCCGACAAAGTAAAAGCACTCATCAGCAAAGCATAATTCGTGCCCATTTGAGCGCTGCTCATGCGGCGAAGCAAGCGCTCTGTTTCTGCAGAACGGACGCGAATCCGCAAATCTCCCTGTTCGAGTTTATCAATAGTCTCCTCAATCCGGCGGGGCAAACCCAAAGCACTCGAACTCACCTGAGCCGCCTGACGGCCGATTTCGTTAAAAATGCTGCTACTTGTATCATGGCCATTTCCATTAGTCATAAGCTGCATGGCAAAAGGTTGTGCCACCTCCATAAAGTTGAACTCGGGATCTAAACCTCGGCCCACCCCTTCGATTGTGGAAAAAGCTCGCATTACAAAAGTAAAAGTAGCTGGGAAGCGAAAAGGTTGGTTGTAGGCAATATCGTAAAGGTCGTCGGTAATCGCGCTCACAGACTGATTTTCAAAAGGCTTGTCCATGAAATTGTCTAGCATATACTGGATGCTGCGGCGCACCGGACTCATATCACCTGTAGGCACCAAAGCTCCCAAATTGATCAGAGAATCCATAATCCGCTGTCCATCCTTGGAAGCAATGCCGTAGAGCGTCTCCATCAGTCCTTCGCGGACGTTCGACTGGATTTGCCCCATCATGCCAAAATCGTAGAAAATCAGACAACCGTCCGCACTAACAGCGATGTTGCCGGGGTGTGGGTCAGCGTGGAAAAAGCCGTCGTTGAGCAACTGGCGCAAATAAGCTTTTGCCCCCAACTGAGCGATTAATTTACGATCGATCCCGGCCGCTTCCAAAGCTTCGTAGTGGCTGATTTTAATGCCGGGCAGGTATTCCAAAGTCAGCACTCGCGGAGCGGCGTACCGCCAATAAACCCTCGGCACCCGCACCCAGTCACAGTTGCTAAAATTGCGGCGAAAAGTATCAGCATTGCGGCCTTCATGGAGATAGTCAATTTCCAGCCACAGAATGCGACAGCATTCCTCATAAATCCCCATCCAATCTCGGCCGCGGCCCCACTTAGGATGGTTTTGAAAGTACCGGGCAATTCCCTTAAGAATTTGCAAATCGATCTCGAACAGCTTCCGCAGTCCCGGTCGCTGTACCTTGACCACCACTTCCGGGCCCGAATGCAGTTGAGCTTTGTGTACCTGACCCAGACTTGCAGCAGCCAGGGGTACTGGGTCAAAGCTGCGGTAGAGTTCTTGAACTGTCTTGCCCAAATCTTGCTTAACAATTACCTCTAACTGCTCGTAGCTGAAAGCAGGGACTTTATCTTGCAGCTTAGAAAGTTCCTCCACAAACTCTGCTGGGAACAAGTCGGCGCGGGTGGAAAATAACTGCCCAACTTTAATGAAAGTTGGCCCCAAATCCAAGAGTGTTTCTCGAACCCAGATAGCTTGAAAGCGGCGTCTGGCAACTTTCTTTTCTTCAGTCACGCCTCCCAAGTAGCTCCAATTTTTGCTGTCGAGCCAGAGGGAAGCCAGCCAGAGCAAGACAAAGGCCCAAATGTCGAAGAAGCGCCGCTTCCGGGAATATTTTTCGCGGTTCCAGCGATAAGCTTTACTTTTGTAGGATTTACTAGCAGTTTTTGGCTCATCGGCTTCGCCAGTGTGCTTGGGGGAGCGCTGGCGATTAACAGAGTCATCAAGGAGAGCAGACACTTGGGTTCCCAAATTGCTTATTTTATGTTGTTGCTTTGATTGGAACTAGGAGCGCAGGAGCGCAAAGCAATGCGCTCACGTAGTAAATAATAGTTGTGGTCGAATCGAGAGCTAGGGCAAACTGCTGCGGTAGCGCTGCAATTCCGATCGCACCAGAGCCACTTCGGCGCGCAGCTCGTCAATAGTCGCTTGCAAATCAGCAGGATGGATGTCTTGAATGGTGGTGGTGCTTGCCGTGCCAGTTCTGTTCTGCATCGCCTCATCCGAAGCTCTATTTGCCCGTTCCACAACTCGATCTGTGAACTGTCGCAAGCGTTCTCTTTGTTCTGCGTCAAATTTGCCGAGTTCAGAGAAAGCGTTGGTTGCTGCGCTTTCTAATTGCTCGTACAGTGCTTCGGCAAGTGCTCTGCCTACAAAAAAAGCATGAACTGGGGGTTTACTCATAAAAAATCTCTGTGCGCTTCCGCAACAAATTATAACTTGCTTGTCCCCGATGATGCTTGCTCCCAAAGGAAGGAAGTTTGGGGGAATTGACTCTGCCACCCCTTTGTCGGGGATGGGATTGTTGAGAGTTAGAACAGTCTAAGGCGCCACGGCTTAGCACAAAAGCCTCGCTTACACTGGCTCAAATTCGAGGTTGGGGTTGCTTTGTACCAAAATGTTTGCAGCTTGGCAGTATTAATACGCGACATCACACCACCTCAGCGCCGCGCACATATTCTAACATAATTTAAATCAAAATAGAAAACAGTCCTGCATTTTTGTGCGGGCATTTTGATTGCAGAGGAAATAGGAAATATTCGATAAACTCAGACGGCGACTGTTGGGATTTTCAGATTCGACCAAAGTTTTTGGAATATAGTCGTTGGCTAGGTAGGGCCTTATTCTCTCAACTACTGAGCGGATATTTGCTGACTCATAAAACCAAGTATTTGTCCGCACTTTGAACCAACAAAAACCCTACTAATTTGTCGCAGGTTCGGGAAAAGGTATCGTGGGCTCTCCCACAGGGGGTGGTGAATCAGGTGCGATCGAACTATCTGAATTGTTGCCACTGCCGCTCGGTATCGCAGGCTCAGGCGATCGCTCGATGGGCGAGGCTATTACTGGCGGCGCGGATTCCGACGGCGGCAAGGTTTCAGCGCTAGCACTCTCAGGGGCAGGCGGGGCGGGCGCGGCGGGCGGTTCTGCAGGCAGGGGCGCAACTTCTGGTACTGGTGCGGCTTCTGGTTGGGGCTCAGGCTCGATTTCGGTTTGAGGCTCTGGAATGGGGGACTCAGAAGGCTCCTCTGCGGGTTCGGGCGTCGGCGATGGGTCAGGTTCCGGTTCGGGTTCTGGGGCGGGAGTTTCCTGGCTTGGAAACTCAGAAGGTTGTGCGCTCGTTTCTGAGGGATCGTCGATCTGTTCGGGAATGTTGGTGCTGTCTAAGGAGGGTTTGGGGAGCTTGTTGAGTTCGATCGGGTAGAGAGGGCTGCTTTCGACAGACGGCTGCCCGAACATCGGCCCTGACAAATCGCGGGATTTGAGCAAATCTTCCAGAGATGGGAAGGATTCAATTTTGGGACGATTGCTGAGACTGGTGCTGTTGTAGTGCCATGCTAGGTCAAAACCCATCCAGCCTGCAATTGCAGCCGTTACGAGAAACGCCAGAAAAGTCAACTGCGGCGGGGGAGGTGCGGGCAATCTTAGACTTTGCTTGCCTTTTCTTTTTACTGATACTCGCTCTGTTTCTTGCAGCATGGTGAGCCAATTTTCCACTGTCTGAGGGCGGTTGTGGGGGTCGATTTCGAGTCCCTGAAGGATGGCTCGCTCGATTCTTGGGCTGAGGTTGGGCTGAAATTGCCGTAACTCAGTCAAGGGAATGCGATCGCGCAGGGGTGCTGCTACGGGCGCCACGCCGGAGAGTAAGTAGTAGAGGGTGGCTGCGATCGCGTAGATGTCAGTGGCCGGTGTACATTTACCGTCATAGAGGTATTGTTCGAGCGGCGCGTACCCGGGGGAGAGCAAGTTAGTGTGGGTTTGTTTGGTGCCGGCGGTAAAGCCGCGGGCAATTCCGAAATCTATTAACATTACTACGTGAGAATCGGCTCGCCGGATAATATTTTCTGGATTGATATTTCCGTGCAGCAATCCGCTGTGGTGCACTGTACTTACGGCTGAGGCTATTTGCCGAATATAGTGAAGGGCCTGGGCTTCTGACAGCGGCTGATCGGTTTCGACTATTTGGGCGAGAGTTTGGCCCGGAATGTAGTCCATTGCAATAAAAGACTGTCCGGCTTCTTCAAAAAAGTCGATTACCCTGACTATGTTGAAATGCTGACACCGCGATCGCCGTTGGGCTTCGGCAATAAACTGCTGTTGAAATTGGGCAGATTCTGGGTGTTGGCGCAGACTTTCGTTGAGGGTTTTGAGTACGACGGTTTGGTTTAAATGGGTGTGGATAGCTCGGTAAGTGATGCCGAACCCTCCTATCCCTAAAGTCGCGTTAATTTTGTATTTGCCCTGTTGCAGGACTGTTGCTGGCGCTAAGTTCATCTTCAGTTGATGCCGTTTCCCAAACTATGCTACCGCCTTTGGGTTATTTCGCAGAGTTAGGGGTGAGGTTCGATCGGCGCCCTAGTTTGAGCTTTAGCTCTGCTATAGCAATCCTATATGATTTGTGATAATTTACCATAACTATGAAGCTTGACGAAATAAAATATCTGATAATGGGTAACTAACTTAAATATATATTTGACGAGAGCAAATGTCTGATACAGATGATAGCACTCCCTAATCAATTGTTTAGCTTGTAACCAAATATCTTCAATTGAATGCTGAGTCGGAGCGTAGGAGTGCGAATCTCAAACAAGTGATTTTCCAATCTGATTCATCTTGCATCATTATTCACCCATGACAAAAAGTCTTTAACCTAGAAAAGAAGAATGATATTTAGCGCCATCCCCAATTAATGCTATCCGCTTGTCGTTACATTGACTCATCACATACTTTAAATATTGACGGGGTGACAACCCCGTCAACTATCAGGTGCTTTTCACTTAATTGAACCTCATAACATCGGAAAGTGCTGTAAATCTTTTTTGCGAATGTTTTCTCCCCAGACCCCAGAGATGATTGACCGGATCGTAGCAGTTGCCCTTAATTTGATGAATCCGAACCATTTAAGACATTGGTTCACTCATTGCTGCTAATGTACCTCATAGCATCGCAAACTGCTGTAAATTGTGCAGAATTACCGCTCGACTAAAAACACAATTCCCAATTCCCCAATTTCATCGCATTTCCGCAACTCTCACAGTCTCTGTAGGCGGCATCATGGCTTCTTTAGCATTCAACTTTTGATTCAACTCACGAATCCGGCGCGACAGCAAGCGAATAATATTCACAGCAATTCCCGGCGTTTCATCAATCGCATCGTATAGCTGCATTTGAGTCAGCATCAAACACTCGGATTGTTCGAGAGTAGAAATAGAAGCCGAGCGAGGTTCTGCGTCAAAAAGCGACATTTCCCCGAAACAAGCCCCCGCTTTCAACTGTGCTAAATCCCGATCGCCTATATGCACCCGCACCGTTCCCGATACCAAAATATAGAGAGACCGACCTTCTTGTCCTTCCGTAAAAATCCTGTGCTTGGAAGGAAACGAAAGTTCATCCATTACCGATGCTAGACGCACGAGAAAATCATCCCGTAGTTCCTTAAAAATCGGAACCTCCCTCACAAACAATAGGCGTTCGACGCTGGTTAACATAATGAGATGCAATGATTAATTTAAACTTAAAAAAGGGAAGAAGAAGGGAAATAAAAATTGTTGACGGTTGACGGTTAACTGTTGACTGACAATAATAACTGCCAACTGACAACTGACTAATGTTACCTTTTTCCCCCAGCACCGAACTCTGCCATCATCTCTTCAACTTGAGCGGATACCAAATTATCGGGGTCATTTTGCAGCCTGGGCAACAATTCGACCAAAGCCCGCGGCGAGGCTATTTTCAAATAGGCTAACACTGCTTCGCGGACAAAACCCGTCGGGTGCTGCAGACAGACGAGAGTTTGTTGAGCCGTAAGACTCCAGCGCGCTTCTCTCGCCAAGTGAAAGCAGCAGGCCAAGGCCCAATCCGAAAGGAAGTGGCGCAATTCTAGCAAGCGGCGCAAACGATCGCTAGGGGCTAGAGGTTTGTAAACCATCAATTCCGAGAGGTTGCTCAATTTTTCTCTTTGCGAGTTTTGGTCTAACAAATTGATGAGCGATCGCTTCCTAGCTATATCCACAGTATTATCGAGAATTTCCAATCCCCTAGCAACCAAAGAAGGTTGGCCGGAAGCGATGTTGAAAGCAGCGGCTTGTACCGTGTCCAGCGGATAAAGAAACTTCATCAGCAAAAAACACCTATCCCTAGCATCAGCTTCCAACCCCGCCAGAGCCCGCTGCAACAATTGAGCCGTATCGTTCCCAGGTGCCCCGGTGCTGTTGGCATCCCGCTTGGAGAAATTGCCGTAGGTTGTTACCCCAGACAAATCTACCAGACCTGCATAAATTTGACCGATAAACATTAACTCCTGTTCGATGAGAGTTTCCAAGCCGCTGCGGCCGATGCGGTCTAGAACCCCTTCTATCCCCGCTTCCGAAGGCATTTTCAACAGGATGCGGAGGATGTTGCGCCTGGTAGTTCCCCAGGTCGTCATCAAGTTGCTGACCAAAATGTCGATCGCCTCCGGAGTCCCTATTTGACCCAGAGCCGTCCAAGCTTGCAACCTGACCAAATCCGGCTTGTGGATGTCCTCAGCCAAATACACGAGCAAAGGAATGGCGTCGTTGTGAAGTTTGACTATAGCCTGCAAAGCCGCTTCCCTAGTTGATTTGTAACCAAGGCCGCGCAGCAGCGAAGGATAATATTCTTCCGAATGAGTAGACGAAATCACGTCTAACAGAGCGCAGCGCACTCGCAGAGATTCATCTTGCAACAGATTGGGGATATGCAGCCGCAGTCCTTGCAAATAATCCGCTTCTCCCAGAGCCCGCGTCCCCATAACACGTTCTCGCTCTTGCTTGTGTGTCAGCATTTGCCGCAGCGTATTAGTAGCCTCTGCCTTTTGCTGGCGATCGCCCCTTCTCATAATTAAAGCAGCCGCCGTACCCCGCACCACCGGATCGACCGTCGGCTGCAAGTAAGGCCGCAAGCTCTCAATATTCGGTTCAGCTTCCGTCAGCCAGATGTAGCGCAAAGCCAAGGCCAGAACCTCCGGTGGCAAGGATTGCTGCGAGAGTGCGCGGACAGATTCTAAATATGCGGGGTTCGGGTGTTGCAGCATCGTTTCCAAGCTCTGGCGCTGCAAACCAGGGGACAGCGAATCGAGGAGGGGAGCCAGAACTTCTCCGACATTTTTGGGGTCAATTTGCGTCAGGAGTTCTATGCAAGAGCGCTTTTCATCTTCGCCCCCCGGCTTTTGTAGAGTTTCCACCACTGCGCGCTTGAGAGCTTTGAGGTCAACGTCTGTGACGCCCAAGCGCCCCCGCTCCGCACTTTTGACCAACAAACCCACGTATTGAGAGCGGATCAGCCATACGACAAACACCCACAACAGTGCCAATATTACGATCGCGCCAATAAATATCAAGCTTTGCTGGTCGTGAAATACATTTTCGTCTTGCTGGGGGAGTATCTTGCCTGTCACCCACAGCATAATCAGGATGCCTACTCCTGTAGCTCCGCAGGACAAAGGTTCGCCCACACCGTTGACCAAAGTTTGAATTCCCGATCGAATATTGTCGGGAATCGGTTGAAATAAAACCGGGCTAACGGTTTCCAAAAGCGTGTAGTGCAGCAGTTCGTCTAAAAATCTCAGCAATATCAGCCCGATGAACACAGATACTAGCTGGCCCAGAGATGCTCCTATGGTCAGCACCCCGAGTATAGCGATGCCCGCCGGCAAAATCATCGCCGTCACGAATACACCGATTCTTTCCACCAACCGGCTCGAAGCGAACCACTGAGTCGCCACTTGAAACAGGCCTTGTATGCCTTCATAAATGCCCAGGAAGCTAGCGATCCAACTAGCTCCGTCCCCCGGGTTTTGGTATTCTAACTGGCTGTAGAATTGGAAATCTACTAGCACGTAGACGACTTCTGCGAGGATGAAAAAACTGACTAGAGGTACAGCGTATTTTTGGAGCGGGCCTGTAACTTTGCGGGCGGTAAATTCTTCTTGGTCGTCGTCTTCGTCGTCATCCGTCCAGTGAGCCGTTTCCGGGAATGCTTGGCTGTATTTTTCCGTGAGGTAGTAGAGCAACACCGAGCCTGTCGCCACCATCAACCCCGATATGAGGGTAACGTTTTTGAGTCCGACTACGTACAGCAAAACAGGCAGAGAAAATCCGCTGACTACTCCAGCTACTAGATAGCCGCTACTGACTAGCGGATAGGTACGCTTGATTTCTCTAATATTAAACAGTTGGTTGGAAGTGATAGAAGTATTAAGGTCGTTGAGGACATAGCAAGCTTCTACCCACAGCCACATCAAAAAAATAGTAATAAAAGCGATGCTGACGCCAGCTATCTTAGTATTTTCGTAGCCGATGCCGAATCGAAACAAAAATAGCGGTATCGACATCATTGCCAGAACAACCACTACGGTGCGCCTTAGCGGCAGGATTTTTTGCAGCCACGAGTAGACAAATCCCAAGCCAGAACCGATAAACGCGCTGGCTATGTAGATCCAGGGCATTTTGTCTGCACCAAATTCATCTAGAAAAAGACCTACTGTGCTGAGTTCCAGCCAGATCAGACCGACGGAGGTTAGAGTGTAGACGAGGAACATCAGTATGGTTCGCTCTACTTCTTCCGATCGCAGGTTGAGCGATCGCAGCACTCCTTGTCTTACTCCCGCCGAACCGCTGATTTGAAAATTTTCCATGCAGCCTTGATTTTCCTGTGTGGTAGCTTATTCCTGACTGACTAACTTCGGAAGTCATCAGCTATCAGTCACCAGTTTATGACTGATGACTGCTTACTAATGACTATCTATTTATACTTTCTTGGGCGACAGCAGCATCATCATACTGCGTCCTTCTTTTTTCGGGGCTTGCTGCACTTCTGCGATTTCCTGCAAATCTGTGGCCATGCGCTTGAGCAAGTCCTCTGCGAGGTTGCTGTGTTGGATTTCCCGACCTCTGAACATGATCGTGGCTTTTACTTTGTCCCCAGATTTGATAAAGCGGTCTGCTAGTTTGAGGCGCACTTGGTAGTCGTGTTCTTCAATTTTGTAGCGCATCTTCACTTCTTTAACATCGGCAGTGTGCTGCTTCCGCTTTGCTTCTCGCGCTTTCTTTTCCTGCTCGAATTTGTACTTCCCATAGTCCATTACCCGGCATACGGGCGGGTCAGCTTTGTCGCTGACAAGTACGAGATCGAGTTCTTTTTCTTCTGCGAGGCGCAGCGCTTCTGCAGGCGTCAATATCCCTAGTTGCGCGCCGTCGGTATCGATTACCCGGATTTTGGGGTATCGAATATTTTCGTTGATCTGGGGTAGGTTGCGATTTTGTCTTCTTTCAATCACAGGCATGAATGGTTTTACAAGCAGTAGTTTAATAGCGAAGCTTCTTGATAGTTACAGGTTTGATCGGTCAATATTTCACTTGGACGATCGAACTGTTTTATAAGGTGTTACCCTTACCGGACGTACTACCGCGCCCTGTCTCCCCTCCGCTAAAGCCTTGGGGAATATTTGGACGATCGTAAATGAATTCTTACAATACTTGCTATTCTACTCAGTCTGGCTGAGTTTCTGCCTAGTTTTATTTTAACTTCACACACGATCGCCTGCCCCCTTGCCCGATTGATGACAAAACCGTCAAAAATTCAGGGTAAAAGCTTAAGGATGAGGTACCACCGCTTTTCCTAGCCCATCTCGCCCGGTCTGGCAAGTCCCCCAAGTCGCCTGATTTGCCTTGTAGAATAGGTATAAGCAAGTGTAAATTTATGTTGCGAGCTGAGGCAAAATTGACAAATTCTCTGCTGTGGCACCAACGGGTGGGAACTCAACGAGACTGGATGTGGCGGGGTTGGCAAACTCGCTACACTTATTTGCGGCAGACTTTGGGGCGAAATCAAGGCGCGCTCAAATCTCAAGATTCTGGGGCCCAGGCAATTGCCCCGCACGCATCGGGAACGCCGATTATTTTACTGCACGGGTTTGGAGCTTCGATCGGTCACTGGCGACAAAATCTCGCCCAACTCGCCGAAAACCAAACGGTTTACGCCTTGGATTTGTTAGGGTTTGGCGCTTCCCAAAAAGCTCCGGTCAACTACTCTGTGTCTTTGTGGGTCGATCAAGTTTATGATTTTTGGCTAACTTTTATCAGAGAGCCAGTAATATTGGCAGGAAACTCGATCGGCTCGCTGATTTGTCTGGCCGTGGCCGCGGCTCACCCGGACATGGTGGCCGGCACGGTGATGGTTAGCCTCCCAGACCCCTCTGTGCGAGCCGAAGCGGTGCCCGGATGGCTGCTTCCGGCGATCGAAGCTGTTGAAAGTTTGTTTGTTTCTCCGATCGTACTCAGGCCTTTGTTTTATTTTGCCAGCAAGCCTTCCTTTGTCCGTCGCTGGGTTGGCTTTGCCTACTCCAACCCCGAAGCTGTTACCGACGAATTAGTGGAAATTCTAGCAGGGCCAGCAGGCGATCGGGGAGCAGCCCGGGCCTTCTGCGCTTTATTTAAAGCTGTAGGCAGTTCAAAATTTTGCCCCAGTGTCAAGATTGTGATGCGAAATTTAACGATCCCCATGCTGTTAATTTGGGGCAAACAAGACCGGATGATTCCCCCTCGGTTCGCCCGACCCCACCAATTTGTCGAATGCAATCCCAATTATGTAGAGCTAGTTGAATTAGATAATGCGGGCCACTGTCCCCAGGATGAATGCCCGGAACAAGTAAATCAAGCAATTTTGAACTGGATGAGCCGGAATTTTGCACCTATGGGCGAGAGCCAATTGCAGCACTGTTGATTAGACATGGGGCCGTGGATTATTAAGGGAAAAAAATCACTTACGGGTATCGATCCCGCTCAAAAATAAATTTGCTAGAACTCGATCGCACCCGGTGGTATGGTATAGCAGATGTGGAAGGCTATAGGGACGAAGCTGACTGGGTAAAAAGAAGTCCGAGGGAAGGCCCAATCGACCGCTTAGGTTTCAGATATTAAGAACGTCCTAACCGTCAGGGCTGTTGCTATATTACAAAACTTCCCTATCTTGAGAGTCAGTCGATTTGAGGTTCGATACTGACTCGCCAGCGGCTATCTAGAGGCTTGAACTAACCTAAACCACTTGTTTGCTGTGGGCGACTCCTGCTGGAAATTAAGTCTCCGTCTTTCTGTGATGTCAGGTATCTACTGTTATTGATTGCCCTTTTTTTAAAAGGTCAGAGATTGACACAATCACCAAGATAGTGTATCTTCTCTAACTGGTAGTACACATCCAAGTTATGCAGTTAGTCGAAAGGCAAGTCATTAAACCAAATCACAGGTTTTACCCAGAAGCCGATCGATTGTCTTTGCTGTCCAAAAAACTTTACAACTGCGATAACTATATCATCTACGGTCAAAACTTTTTCTCAGGTCAACAAACCAATGCTCTGGCTGTCGATCGTGCACTCAAAAACAGTCTAAAGGACAAAGCATTGCCAGCCCAAGTAACACACAAAACTCTCCCGTTACTGCTGAAAACATGGACTAGCTATCATAGTGTCAAATTGGCGGGCGCGCTCGCGATCGCCCCACTAAGTTTCAAGCAGCACCGAAAATCCCTGAGTAAAAAATTCAGAAAAAAAGAGAGCAGGGGCGATATGGAGTTGTATTTAACTGTGAATCTGTTAGCAAAAAATTAGCAAAAAAGATTTTTCCAAAGAATATGTCAGTTTGTCTGGGACTAACATTTGGTGGCTTTGAAAAGTTACCTAAATCTTGGAAATCCGGATTGTTCCCGAGGTAAGTTGTTAAGTTATTGAGGTAGTTTAGGAAAAGTTAGAACACAACGCAAGTGTAAAGCGGATTATAACCCTTGCCGTAACGAGCTTCGCCAACATTAAAGAGCTATGAAACCCCTCCCTGGAAGAACGGTAAAATTCTACCTTCTAACTTGTACCTTCTAACTTCAAGAAGCACCTTGTTTCTTGCTCCTAAAAATAAATACCTTCCCTTGTGCCCACAATCTTTCAGTCTGCTTATAACCGATCGCCCCCAAGTATACGGGAAAGTTCAAAAATGCCGGGATCTGGCATTTGGGAGCCTGTTAACGCATAAAAAAGTAAATTTAGCCAACAACTGACGGCCCCCGTGCCCCCGGTCTGCTGGCGGCTAACTGCTGAAAGCCGATCGGGCAAGCAGCGCCCTTCCAGCTTTTGGCAGTAACGCAAACGAGGAAAAAACTGTCGTGAAATTCCACTGGCTACTACCGAGTTTCTTAAGTGTATTTTTGCTCGCCGGAGCCGCCGAAGCAGCTAGACTGCAATCTTGGCGGTTTGATGCTTCAGAGAACCGGCTTTACATTACAACAGACGGGGGAGTACAACCCAAGGCTCAACTGATTTTCAACCCGATGCGGTTGGTAATCGACTTGCCGGGGACGAGTCTGGGTCGTCCCTCGGTCAGCAAACCGCTCTCAGGGGCGATCGAATCGGTGCGGGTAGGGCAGTTTGACAACGATACGACCAGAATTGTGGTCGAGATCAAAGACGGGTTTACTATAGACCCTCAGCAAGTAAAATTCCGGGGGATTTCTCCGACCGAGTGGACAGTGGATTTGCCAACGCCGGTGCCGGGAGAAACTCAAAATCCGATTTCAGAGCCAGGGGGAGAAAGGTTATCGGTTGAATCTTCAGCATCCCAAGCCCAGTCGGGCGAGGCGACTGTAGTTCAGAACGTTCAGGTGACGGCGGACGGTTTTTTAGTCCGCACAGCAGGCGGTCGCCCCCAAATTAATTTTCAACAAAGTCGGGCTGGGGACATCGCCACCCTCGATATTGAAGGAGCTAGTTTAGCTGCGGGCCTAAGCAGCCAACAGCCTCAAACGAACGGTCAGCACGGGGTTGACCAGATTGAAGTCCGGCAACTGCCAACAGACCCGCCCGTTACCCGCGTGACTTTGCGGATGAAGAATTCTAATACTCAGTGGCGGGCATCTGTGAGCAATTTGGGCGGGGTTGTGCTATTGCCTGGAAGTGTAGTACGACAGCCCTCGGTTTCCCGCCGCCTGACTGTAGATCCTCCGGCTAGACAAGCTCAAGGAAATTTAGCGAGAGTTCAGTCAATTGATTTAGCCAGTAACGGCACGCAACTGGTGGTGAGAACTGACCGCCAAGTCTCCTATACCAGCGGGTGGGACCAGGGGTCGAGAGCTTACTGGATTAGGATCGCCTCTAGTTCCCTAACGGGGGAAATTCCTCAGCTCGATGCCAACAGTCCTGTATCGTTTACTGCCAGCCAAGAAGATGCGGAGACTGTGGTGATTTGGGTGCAGCCGCGATCGGGGGTAGAGGTAGGCAGGGTGACGAGACCGAACCCGCAGTTGCTGTCTTTGCAGTTGCGATCGAATGCTAGCGCGCAGCAGCCTTTGACTCGCACTCCGAATTTGCAGCCTTTGCCGAGAAGGACTTTCGGAAACGACGATTTGCCCCAAGCTTCTAACCGCCGCGCCGTAGTAGCGATCGATCCTGGTCACGGTGGCCGCGATCCGGGGGCAGTCGGGATTCAGGGCATTCAGGAGAAGGAGATTGTTTTGGATATCTCGTTTCAGGTGGCGAGGCTGCTGGAACAGCAGGGCGTGCAGGTGGTGATGACTCGGACTGACGACAGCGAAATCGACCTGGAACCGAGAGTTTCTTTGGCGGAACGGGTGAATGCTACTTTGTTTGTCAGCATTCACGCTAATGCGATTAATATGAGTCGGCCGGATATTAGCGGGATTGAGACTTATTATTTCAATAACGGCCAAGATTTGGCCAGGGTGATTCACGCCAGTATTTTGGAGGGTACAGGGGCGACTGACCGCCGAGTGCGGCAGGCGAGATTTTACGTTTTGAGGAAGACTTCTATGCCTTCTGTTTTGCTGGAGGTAGGTTTTGTGACGGGTGCTGAAGATGCTGCTAGGCTTTCTGACCCAGCTTACCGCAGTCAAATGGCGGCTTCGATTGCTCGCGGCATTTTAGTTTATCTTCAACAAAGATAATATATTGCCGGAGGGATTGGTAATTGGTAATTGGTAATTCGGCATTGGTAATTGGTAATTGGTAATTGGTAATTTTTCCTGATGACTGATGACTGATGGCTGGTGCCTGCTGACTATTGACAACTGACTATTGACAATTAACAAATGACAACAGACTCTGGACAACAAAGAATCGGTATTTTTGACAGTGGCGTGGGCGGTTTGACTGTTTTGACCCAGTTGTACCGACAATTGCCTAACGAATCGATACTTTATTTTGGAGATACGGCGAGGCTGCCTTACGGCACTCGCACGCCGTCAGAAATTGTGGAGTTTGTCCGCGAAATTATGGCCTGGTTGGTGGAACAGGATGTGAAAATGGTCATTATGGCCTGCAACACCAGTTCTGCTTTGGCGATGGAGATGGTGCAGGCTGAGTTTGATATCCCTGTGCTGGGAGTAATTCTGCCGGGGGCGCAGGCGGCGGTGCAGCAAGGCAAGCGGATCGGGGTCATCGCAACTCCTGCTACGGCTGCTAGCAATGCTTATCGAAATGCGATTTTGGAGATGGACGATTCTTGCCTGGTGTGGCAGGTTAGCTGTCCGGCTTTTGTGCCGCTGGTGGAGCAAAACCGGATTCACGACCCTTATACTTGTGAGGTGGCTCGGGAATATTTGGCTCCTTTGATTCAGCAGCGCATCGATACGCTGATTTACGGCTGCACTCATTATCCGCTGTTGGCTCCTGTGCTGCGCTCGCTTTTGCCTGCTGGGGTGACATTGATCGATCCTGCGGTACGGGTGGTGGCTGCTGCAGCCAGAGAATTGGAGCTTTTGGGGCTGCGGAATCCTGGTACTGCGCTACCGACTCGTTTTTGCGTGAGCGGCCCCCCGCAGCAGTTTGCGGAGTTGTCTGTGCAGTGGCTCGGTTGTACTCCTGCTGTGGAGAAAATATCCCTGCCGACAGTTGTACGATCGCCCGTCTCGCTGGAATCTGGCGAATAAGCCGGAAAATTTATAGGTTAATCTAACCCCCCAAAACTCAGGTAAAGCTGGAGCTGGGGGGTTTAATTATTGCGATGTAACCTAGCAATTACACATCAATAGGTAATATTATTGAACAAAAGCTTTGATGAACAATGCAAATAATGTCCTATACGTGCTGGATCTCTTCAGCCTTGAACCATGTCACCCTATGTATCACAAGCAGTTTTACTTGTAGACGGCTATAACATAATTGGACTTTGGCCTCGACTCCGAGAGAAGCGCGATCGCGACGAACTCGAAACAGCTCGTCGCGAGTTAATAGAGGTTTTAGTTAACTACAGCGCCGTTCAAGATTTTGAGGCTCGACTGGTGTTTGACGCGCACTATCGAGATACTCCCGGCGTTAAAGAAATTATTACTAAAAATTTATCGGTGCACTACACTGACTTCGGTCAGACAGCAGATACTTATATTGAAAAATCTTGTGCTAGTTTGCGCTACGAGTTGCGATCGGTCAAGGGCAAAGGCCGCATGATTGTCGCCACATCAGACCGAGCGCAGCAGTTGACCGTAGTTGGCTACGGTGCCGAATGGATGTCCGCCGAACAACTAGCGGCTGACGTAGAATCCACCGCCCGCCGCAGCGAGCGCCAGCACAAATCCCGCAAACACAATTCCAGTCGCTTTCTCGCCAATTCCCTCGATCCAGAATCCCAGCAGCGCCTCGCCAAGTTGAGAATGGGGCTGCATTAGCTGCGGAAACCCGCTCGCTGTCTGACAAAAAAAAAGTTTATCAAAGGCCTTGCCAAATCGAGTAAGTTCAGCTATTGTTAGTAAATGTGGGTAACAAAAACCCCCAATCCTCGGTAGCTCAGTGGCAGAGCGGTCGGCTGTAATGAATGCAAGCCTTTGGCACCAACCAAAAGCCCTAGTGACATAGCAGCTCTATCCGGTAACGGATACTGAAAAATCGGGTGAATTCAAGGAAACCGCAGCACTTCGGGTGGCGGCAATCTTGAGCCAAGTCTGGCGAAAGGCAGCGGTTACGATCGCAAGTACCCAGGAAGGTGCAGAGACTAGAGATGAGGAGCCTAACCAATAAATCTCATAGCGCCCGACATCCGACGACAGATCACAAACATGATTTGTAGGGATGATGAAATAGTCCGCGCCCTTCGGAAACGTTGGGATAAGTGTAACCGATTGGTCGTAGGTTCAAATCCTACCCGGGGAGTTAGTAAAAGTCTGAAGTTGGAATTTTCCAGCTTCAGATTTTTTGTTTTTATTTGTTGAACCATTTGTGTATTGTGACTCAAGATGCAGACTTTACGGAAAGAAGTTGGCTGTATAGTTCTCCACCGAAAGTAGTGTGGTTAAGATGTGGAAACGCACCCACCAATTAAGTTGAAACTCTGATCCGCTCTGGACAAGAAGCGATTCAAGAGTTTTTAAGTAATTCTAGCATTCACTGCTTAGAGCTTCATTGATTCAAGAGTAGTCATGCTTACGCTGTAACTATCTCCGGCTTGATATCAGGTGATGCTGGCTCGAAGTGCAACACCATGATTTTCTCTCTTGGCAATCCGAGAGAGTCATAAGTGCGTGCGTTGCGATCGCTAAATTTAACCTCAAACGCTGCACCATCAGCCAACAGTTCAACCACTGTGCTAACTTGTCCGCGCCGCAAGTTGTATTCAGGAAGGCCAACGGTCAAGGCAACAATATCTAGCTATTTGACTGTATTCTTTGCCACTCTTATGACCTCCAGTCACTATAGAGGATAGCAGGTTGTTAATCTCGGAATCTTTTTTTTACATCCTGAGTCGCAAAATTAAAGTTGAGAGCGCCAGCCGAATTTCCCCAAGCTATCAAAATTTGTAGTGTGACATGCAATCGCGTCCGGAATGTGGGCTTCAATGAGGTGTAATTAAAAGTGACATTTTTAGGTCAAGTGGCATTTTTAGGTAGCCAATTTAGTGTGTATTATTTTTTTCAGTTCTTCCGCATAAGATTTCGCCTTTAATTTATCGCGATTCACTTCTCCAGCTTGCTTGATAACATCTTCTACTTGCTTAAAGTAATTCAAGCTTTCATCATTCAAATTTTTACAGACTTCTATAATTCGTTTACAAAATTTTTCAAGATTATTAGATGTTAAATCTGGGCCTTTATTGCCGCAGATTAAGTACTTAATACACATTAACATATGCCACTTATACTTACCAAAGTTATACGGAATTTTTTTATTACCAATAAGTAATTGAATTCTATATAGGGCAAGGGAAGCAGTATAAAAAGCAATTTCTTTATTGCGCTCATCAAAAAGTTTTTCATGTAACTCCTCAAGCATTTGAGTCGGATATCTAGCAGCAAGATCGGGGCGTTCTAGAAACATTGATACAACTGCTCTTGAACACTGCTTAATATCAAATATTCTCTTATCAGGTATACCCTGTCCAACAAATTGACGGTCTCTTCGCTCAAAATATAGCTTAATTTCTTCATCACTATCTTCTGCTAATGCTTCAAAGAAATCCTCAACCTTACGTATAATTGGCTTGAGTGAGAGAAATTGAATGTCTTCAACTTTAGTTTGGCTATTAGTTGCTCTTACAATCTCACTAATCACATCAGGATCGGTAGCTTCAACTACCTTGATAGTTAGCATGGTTTCATCAGATAAAATGCTTTTATTTTCATAAAGTACGTTACTTGTCTGACATCCATTAACAATTTGAAAGTTTTCAATATATATTGAATCACTTTGTACTTTAACATTGGGGGAGATAATTGTAATTCCATTATTAAGAATACCAAATCTCGCTCTTCCGCTTCCATCAACGAGCGTTTGTTTAATCATCTTGTTAACTGGATTGTCTTGCCCTAAAAACGATCTAACGTTCTCTTCAAATATAAAAGTACGTAGTTTCCCATCTTCATCGGATAAAACATTTTTAATAAAATTCTGAGCAGGCACAATAGCAAGATAAGCTTCTTTAATACCAGAAATTTCCGGATAGGGTGTGTACCCTTTTACTTCAAATTTCGCTTCTACGCCTGAGTATGTTAGTGACCAGAGCTTTACCAGTTCGTCTCTATCTACTGGAAGAACAGTCACTTCTTTAAAATATCCAGAATCCTTTATTCTCTGTTGAACATTCTTAAAGGTTCCTTCTATTTCTTTTGCATGGGGATATGTTCCTGTTGTTGCATAAAACAGATGGCAATTTGGTTTGCCCTGAGCTATTTTAGGAACATTTTCAATTACAGTATTAAACAAATCTTTTGAATTTTGGATGAATTCTCCTTGAGGCAAGTTAGGTGAATCATTTAAAAAGTCTGATACACCATCACCGAACTTTAGAATTTCACCTCGTTCAAATTTTTCCGATCTTTTTGATTGAATGAAAACAATATCAACTACGACATTCTTCTTAGGTCTGTTGAATATACTACTGGCTTCATCACGAGTCGTAACTAATTCTCCATCAACAATGAAAGATATCCCATCAATTCCACAATCATCATCTTCGCTGGTAATAGCACTAATATCAAAACGAGTTGGATAGAATTTGTAAACAATACAAAAGTTACTAAACCTCTCAAATTGCTTACTTTCATCAAGTTCATCAAATGACTGCTCTAAGACGAATCTCTTGAGATGTGATGATACGATTTTATGCATATTCAATGAACCATTAAGCTAAAATAAACTTCCGTTGATTATAACAGCTCCAAGGCAATTTTTAGGAAAAAATGTCACTTAAAATTACAAGATATTAATGTCTTTCGGGTGAAAGCACTCTGACCGATGGGTGCATCTCAGTTTTGCACATATATCAAGTGGAAAGTTGACCATTGAGATAAGCACAGCGCAGAGAAAGGAT
>NZ_JAUBRM010000046.1:51907-59778 GCF_036701905.1 Microcoleus sp. MON2_D5 | reverse complement strand
TCTGATTTTTCGCTCATCTGACTACATTACCATATTTCTCGGCTCTCACTCTCACTATTTTTTACCTGAATCCTTACCCATGAGGTAGCCGCGATCGCCAAAGATTACCCTGAGCTAGTCAACTCTGTTTCAGAATTTTTCTAGCCAGTTACGATCGCCAATCGGGAGTAAAAATCGACTTCGATCGCGCGATGCGACACAACACATTGAGCCGATAAATTATCCAATCTTGTGACAACTATAATCAGAATGTTTTTTAATTAAGTAAATCTCCATGATTAAACGTAAGAGACAGATGGCTACAAGGCTTCCTTCTTCTTTCTTCCTTCTGCTTATTACCGATTGCTTGACGGCACCTGATGTAAATAAAATTCTAAATCAGTTGAATTTATAAGTTGTATCTCAACCGACATACGGTCAAAAAAATATTAAGATTTCCCCAAGTTCAAGAAAATTAAATTATTTCAGGTACTTATTTCTGTTTGCAAAACGGAATATGTCGCAACTAACTAGAGCAATCAATCTACAACAAGTGATGTACATTTAGGTGCGTGCCATTCGTTGTTAAGCCCAGGAATTTTATAGAGAACTCAAGCAATTAACATCGTAAATTTAATGATCCTAATAGTCTGTGGCTTAAGCCCTGTAGGTAAGGTGTGCAGTGCACACCCTAAAGATAAAGTTGGTGCCGAAGTCGTATAAATGTTAAATTAAGGAAAGCCTTGGTAGAGTAGCCCTTAATTTTTGATTTATGAATTTACCTAATTTGATTACTTTTTCTCGCTTGCTGGGAGTACCTTTTCTGCTCTACGGTTTGTACGACCCAAGCGCGCAAAGCCGCTGGATTTGCACCGCGATTTTTGTGGTAGCTGCGGCTACTGATTGGCTGGACGGCTATTTGGCTAGGAAGCTGAATCAAATTACCGATTTGGGTAAGTTTCTCGATCCTTTGGTGGATAAATTGTTGGTTCTCGCGCCGCTTTTAGTGTTGATTGAGTTGGGTAGAGTCCCGGCTTGGGGAGTGTTTTTGATTTTGGGCAGGGAGTTGACGATTGCGGGGTGGCGTGTTAATAAAACTACGATTTCTGGAGCTAATATTTGGGGCAAATTGAAGACGGTGAGTCAGATTGTGGCGATCGCACTTTTAATTGCTCCTCTGTCTGAAGCGTGGAATTTTCCCGCAGTAATTGCTTTTTGGGTTTCTGTGGCTTTAACTTTGATTTCTGGCGCTATTTATCTATGGCCGGAAAAGACTGCCGAGGAGAAGTAAATCGGTTTTATTTAAACCGCAGATGAACGCAGATTAACCCCGCTCAAAACTTCGATATATTTATAAGGACACGGCAATGCCGTGTCCTAGCCGTAGCTTAATAATGACTCCCAGATTTCCGGTAATGCACCGCTGTCACCCCGTCATTTTTCAGCAAATGACCGTTTTCAATCGCCGCATAAACTACCCAGTGATCGCCGCATTCCATCCGACTTATCACTTGGCATTCCAGATAAGCTAGAGCATCAGTCAAAACGAGACAGCCGTTGCTAGCTTCCATTGTTTCGACTCCCGCAAATCTGTCTTCTCCCGGAGCGAAGTTTTTCATGAAATACTTCCGCAACTGTCGCCCTTCTGCTAAGATGTTGAGCACAAATTTATCTCCGGCATACATCAAAGATTCGATCGATCGATCTTTGGCCACCGCAATCGTCACACCGGGCGGATTAAACGTTGCTTGCGACACCCAGGAAGCCAGCATCGCACTGGTGACATCCTCCCGCTTCGCCGAGACTACACACAGCGAACCAACGAGTCTCCCTACGGCTTGTTCAGTGCGATCGCTTCCTGCTGCTAACTGCGGTTTCGGTGCCCGCAATTTTTGCGATCGAATCAAAGCTTGAGCAAAATCCGTTCCCGCTTCTGTGCACTCGTGAATCGTCGCCGCCGTCGGCTTAAATTTGGCTCGAATCGGCTCAAATCCAATTCTATAGCCAGCATCTTTCAGCTTGTTTTCCACTAAGTCGATCGCCTCTCCACTCCAGCCAAAAGAACCGAAAACCCCCGCTAACTTGCTCTTAGTAGCGGTAGATAAAACAATTCCCAAAGCAGTTTGAATTTGCGTCGGAGCGTGTCCTGCTAGCGTGGGAGTTCCGATGATAAATCCCGCGCATTTTTCGATCGCCTCTTTAATTTCTCCGGGTTCGGCAAATTCGCAGTTGATACTTTCCACCGCAACGCCTGCTTTCGTAATTCCTTTGGCGATCGCCTGCGCTAAAGTCGCCGTATTTCCGTAAGCCGAAGCATAAATCAAAGCCACTGTCAAGTCTTTTGAATTTTGTTGCTGGCTCCATTCCCGATACAAATTGCTCAGTTCATTAAGGCCGTAACGGACGATCGGGCCGTGACCGGGAGCATAAAATGCTGTGGGTAAATCGGCGAATTTATCCATTGCGGCCAGCACTTGTTTTGCTTGAGATGCGTGCAGGGAATCGTAATAATAGCGCCGATCTTCGCTGTAAACGCTCCACCCTTCATCGAATACTTGATCCCCGCAAACGTGAGCTCCAAATAGTTTGTCCGTGAACACGATTCGAGTGTGCGGATCGTAGGTGCAAAGTTGGTCAGGCCAGCGGGGAGTCGGAGTCGCGATGAATTTTAAGGCGTGACCTTTTCCTAAGTTGAGAGTTTCTTCTCCCCGAACGATCAAAATGTTTAATTCTTGGTCGGGGAAAGCGGCTCGTAAACTAATTGCGGCGGGATTCGTGCAAACCAAAGCTACTTGAGGAGCTAATTCTACCAGAGCTTTAATTGTTACTGATCTGTTAGCATTGAAATGCCCCAAAATTATGTAATCCAGCTTGGTCAAGTCCACCCGTTGCTGTAAAAATTCCAGGTAATTTTGAGTAAAAGATTCCCCCGGCGGGTCGAACAAAGCAGTTTTGTCAGCTTTAATAATATAGCTATTTGCTGTCGTACCCTTTTGCAGCGAATACTCGACTTCAAATTTGAGTCGATCCCAAGTGCGTGATCGCACAATAAAAGTATCGAGTGCGATCGGGATAAACTGCACGTCGCGGGGTTTGACATCAGATGCGAGTCTATTAATCAAAGTGTTAGTCATTTATTGCACCTATGAGAAACTGAACTACAGAACTTCTTTTGATTTCGTGCCAAAACTTGGTATCTACAATGTCAAATCTTGCACCTCTACCCTGTAAATTGGTATCCAGATCAGTCAGAAATTCCCTGGTTTCTAAATCATCCCCAATTTGGATAAAGCTCACTCCAATTTCTTCATCTTTCTCTATTTTATTTGCCGCACTTACAATAATTTCGGCGACAGCAGCGACTTCTTGGGGTTTTTGATCGAGGACTGCAACAATTATTGCTCCTTTCTTCCCTTTGCCATCTGTTTTGTTTGCGAAATAATCGCTAAAACTTGCTTTCAGAGCTTCTTCCAAATTAGTTGCCGTCGGGCTTGCTGAATCCGGTTCCGTATTTTGTCGCTGCAAAATTTCAGCTAACCGGCCAACAGTTGAATTTTTATACTTCCACATAGGAGTAGAAGCTTCGTAAAGGGTGATGCCGTCGCTGTCAAATTCCTGACATTTTTTTGCTAAGTCAATCAGAGATGCCTGTGCTTCTACCCACTCCTCGTACCAAGGATGGTGAGGGTCTCGGCTGGCATCGCTTCTGGCAATAATAATTGTGTAATCTCGGTCTTCTAAAAGATTTGCAGGCATTGGCAATTCCTAAGAGTGAAAATGGAAAAGCAAAAAGTAAGAAAAGGCTTATGGCGCACCGTAAGTTTAGCTGCCGGTAAGATTCGCCATAAGCACCCTACGTTGAGAGTTTTTGCGTAGGTAAGATGCCGCATAAGCACCCGAAATTCCTACCTAATAATGATTTCCGACTTTTCGGTGGTGAACTGCCGGCAGTGCATCTGGATTGGAGACGCGGCCGCTATCGACGATCGCATATACGATATGATGATCCGAAAGTTCCATCCGGCTGACTACTTCGCATTCCATGTACGCCAAAGCCTCTGTCAGAATGGGAGAACCGTTGGTTGCTGGTTGAGTTTTAACTCCGGCAAATCGATCGGCACCAGGAGCAAAACGCTTTAAAAAGTGCCTCATCAAAGTTTGATAATTGCCTTCTTCGAGCACGTTGAGAACAAATTTATCTCCCGCGTGCATCATCGATTCAATAGCCCGATCCTTCGCAACTGCTATTGTTAAACCTAGCGGTTTAAAGCTAGCTTGAGTTACCCAAGAAGCTAGCATCGCACCGCTAACATCGCCTTTTTGGGCGGTAATGATGTACAGTCCGCCGCTGATTCGTCCCAAAGCTTTATCGAGGTCGCTGTCGAGGGATTTCATCTGTTTGACTGCTTTGTCCCGCGTCAGCCACTGTCCCAAGTCGGTGCCGGCTTCGTCGCAAAGTTGATAACTCGCTTCTGTCGGTGATTCTTTAATTAAAATGTTGGGAAATGCTTCTTTTAAACCCAACTCTTTGAACTTGTTTCTCAGCGGGTAAATAGATACGTCATCGCCGCCGCCAGATTCGCACAAACCGAAAGATTGTTTGTTGTTAGCTGCAACTAAAATTGTGTTGATTGCGGCTTCGGCATTCACAGCAGCAGTACCGCCACTCGGTGGCGAACAAATTACGATGCCGGCAGCATTACCGACAAGTTCCGCAACTTCTTGTAAGTCGGCGATTCTCAAGTCCATCATTTCCACAGCGACACCGGTTTTGGTGATACCGTGGGCGATCGCTTGGCTGAGCCGATCGCTAAATCCGTAGTCGGAAGTGTAAAATACCGCTACAGTGGTTTCTGCCTTAGCTTGCGCTTGGCTCCACTTTTTGTAGCGCCCGGTAAGTTCCACCACATTGTGCCGCAGCAGCGGGCCGTGACCGGTCGCAACTGTACCGATTTCTCCCAACTCTGCCATCCGCTTCATTGCAGCGAGTACCGATCGAGCATTGGGAGCCATCAAACACTCATAATAAAAGTGGTAATCTTCCTCAACTGCTGCTAAATCGTCATCGAAGGTGCTGTCGGAACAGTAGTGCATCCCGAAGGCGTCGCAGGTGAACAGCACTTGAGTTTTGCTGTCGTAGCTGAAAATAGTATCGGGCCAGTGCAAGTTCGGCGCCGATACGAATTCGATAATGTGGCCGTTTCCTAAATCTAGTTTGTCCCCGTTTTTTACTACCAATCGCTCAAATGGTTGGTGTACAAGGTTTTCTAAAAATTGAATTGCAACTTTCGCCCCCACGACAATCGCTTGGGGTGCCAGCGCCAGCACGTCTTTGACTAAACCGCTGTGGTCTGGCTCGGTGTGGCTGATAATTAGATAGTCAATCTCTTTGGGGTCAATTTCGCCCGTCAGAGTTTCCATGTATTGCTGGCGAAACTTCTCGTGCGAGGTATCGACGAGGGCGGTTTTTTCACCGCGAATGATGAATGAGTTGTAAGTTGTACCGTTTTTGAGCCCGAATTCGATGTCAAAGCGGTCTCTATCCCAGTCCAGGCATCGAATTGCCGTTGTGTCAGGGGCAATTTCGACTTTTTCCACCGTCAATCTGCGTTGGACTCGTTCAGTCAGCGCTACCATCAGTGCCTCCTTGTCTGTTACCCATTACCTTATTGTTTCCATTCTGACACGTTTCTTTTGTAAATCTTTATAAAATTTCTTATGAGGCTGTTAAGTATCCCAAAATTTATGGCGTAAGGCAGTTCGGCAACAAAGCACTGTACCGGATGTAACGGATTTGAGGAAGAAGGAAAATTCAATCAAATCAATTTTGTGCCTATAAACAGTTGACAATAAGCTTATCTCTGTGGTATGAAAACTGAGTTCAAGTGGTTCGGCGATCGCCTCCTTAGAAGACTATCAGTCAAATGCGATTCTCGATCGCGCGGCAATTTGGATTAGGGACAATAACTCGGCATTTAAGTCAACCTAATCAAACGTCAAATGCGATCGCGCTCTCTTATCCCGATGTGTTTAAGCAGTCGGGGATGTGGGGATAATGATAGAGTAAAAAAAATTCCACTCCACAAGCAAAAATCGACTCATATAGCAATCCTTGCAAGAGTCGTAAATTTTTTACCCCACCCCAACCCTCCCCGAAGCCGCTCTGAGGGATTAAGAAATTCACAGGGAGCATCTCAATGAAAGCAGCCAAGCTCGAAATTCGAGTTGGGAGGCAGGAGGCAGGAGGCAGAAGGAAAGAGGAAGAAGCAAGGAGCCAGAAGAAGTGTTTTTACCAATATGAGATGCTCCCAATTCACAAAAGATTGAGGATTTCTATAGAGGTAAAGCTACAGCATATTGCAGGTAAATAGAGTACACTTAAAAATAGTATATTAATAACAGTAATGAAACCATTACCGATCGAAGTTCGAGAAAAGGCGGTCAAAGCTGTGCCTGCAGGGCAACACATCATTTAGACAACTAGCGACCAGATTTGATGTCAGCAAATATAGTTGTTGAACGACTATTAAATCGCTACCAACTTACACGAGATATCCAACCACTTCGTCAATTTGGAAGTCTCTAAAGTAAGTTGAATGGATATTCAACTCAACTTCATGAACTGGTAGAAAAATATCCAGATAGCAGTTTGTCAGAATATTGTGAATACTGGGGAAATTTTTACGGACAATGGATAACTCCTAGTACCATGTGCCGAGAATTAAAAAGGCTGGGACTAACAAAAAAAAAGACGCTACGAAGCAGTCAAGCGGCGACAGACCCGGTGCAAAAATTAAGAGGAGAATACTGGGAAAAAGTGAAAATTTATATCTATAAAACCTGGTATTTATAGATGATATGGGGGTTTTACTTATTAAACAGGAATTATGCTAGCTCGCCTCATGGTACCAGAGTATCCGAACTAAAACCATTTTACAGAGGCGCAATAATTACAGCAATTGGAGCCATTAGTATTAAAAGAGTGATGACATTAATGATGATGAATGACTTAATGAATGGCAAGGGAGTTGAAGTATTTATCGAAAAGTTTTTATTCCCGTAACTGTGGGGAGCGGTAGTATTAATGGATAATTTACCAGCACATAAAATGGCTCCTATTGCACCTATCAGTGAAGCAGTTGGTGCAAGTATTATTAACTTATTACCGTATTCTCCTGATTTTAATTTCCATGAATTAGGGTGGTTTCCACTTAATTTTTTTCTACGTAGTTTTTTCTATTAACCCAAATAATTGATACATTAACTGCCGTCTCACTCGAATTAATAAGTCCTCAACATCTAAAAAACTGCTTTACTAAATGCTGCTAATGTCATCTATAAACTTGCAATCTACTGTATTAGTAGAGCAAGGATTCCTCGCTCTACTAACAGCCTTAAATCAGAGTAATTGCAGTCGATGCCGGAGCGCCGATCGAACCTGGACCAAAGCCCAAATTCACCACCCCACCAGTCAACTCAGGAAGATTGTTAATCGTCAGACTAACGGTAGTTTGACCGGGATTAAAGTTAACCGTGCCTCCAGTAGGACTCACAGGAAATGAACTGACAATGGTGTAGTCTACGTTGTTCATAGGTTGACGACCAGGATCAGCAATCAAATAGTCCACCGAAGCCGGAACCGAAGTATTGCCAGCCCGATTAATCGTAACAACTCCATAACCACCATCAATAATAGGATCGGGAGACGAACCGTAAAAGAAGGAAGTCGGAGCCACAGAACTAGGCACCGTGTAATTTGGTTGGGCGGACTGGAAGAGACTGCTAGCTGTCAGCGTCGGCGTCGCAGTTGGCGTTGTCCCAGTTGGCGCCACATCATTAATCGTCAAAATTGACGGATTACTGACATTGCCACCGAAGAGCACCAAATTCAC
>NZ_JAUBRM010000046.1:0-51807 GCF_036701905.1 Microcoleus sp. MON2_D5 | reverse complement strand
ACGTTAACCGTAGCCACGCCGCCTTCTGCCACCGTGTAATTTGGTTGGGCGAACTGGAAGAGACTTGGAGACGTCGGAGTCGGCGTCGGAGTTGGCGTCGTCCCAGTTGGCGCCACATCATTAATCGTCAAAATTGACGGATTACTGACATTGCCACCGAAGAGCACCAAATTCACCGTTTCCGGCGATTCCACACTCAAATCACTCAAAGCCGTCACGGTGAAACTAGCGGTTGTTTGCCCCGCAGCAAAATTCAACACCCCCGCCGCCGTAGTGTAATCCGCTGCTGTGCCTGCTGAACTTGCCGAACCGTCAAAAGTAGCGTAGTTAATCGATGCAGCCGCCGTGCCACCGGTGCGAGTAACGTTAACCGTAGCCACGCCGCCTTCTGCCACCGTGTAATTTGGTTGGGCGAACTGGAAGAGACTTGGAGACGTCGGCGTCGGCGTCGGCGTCACATCAATGCCTTGATATTGAATACTCCGCACTAGGTAGTCGGAACTATCGTTTTTGGAGGAGGTGCCGAGGTAGGCAGCGGTGGGGCTATCGTAGGCTTTGGCCTTGAACCGCAGTTCGTCAAAAGCGACGCTAGTGGAATTTGATTGTACCTGGAATTGGAAATTGCCATCGGTACGATCGCCAATGAAAGTCACTCCATCTGAAGACACAGCGATCGGTTTTTGACCGCTCGTCGGAGCGTTGAGGCGAGTGATCGTAAAATTGCTGGCCGATACCGCCGTCCCATTATTAAAGAGTTGTAGGAAACCAACTTCATTACCTTGATCGTTCACTGCAGAACTTGATTTGGGAAGTAATCCACTGAGGCCGATCGTGGCGCTAGTGATGTCTTTGTTATCTGCCCATTTCACCTTCAGCACCTGAGATTTATCGGTGTTGGGGTTATGGTTGATTTCCGCCCGAACTTTATTGACATCGGTGAACCAACCAGGATAATCAGATGGGACACCAATACCAGCGACACCGCCGTAGCTCAACCAGCTTTTAGGGTTTTCGTTCGTTGCTAAGGTGAGGTTGCTGATGACAGTAGGGTTGGTGTAGTTCGTTTCCACGTCATCAAAAGCTATCCCAGACAGTTGGATGCCTTGATCTTGGGCGGCAGTAGGCCATTGTTTAATTAGGTCACTAATGCTGCTGTAATTAGTGGTTGTACCCAAAGAACCAGTGAATGAAGTAGCCATAGCTTCTCCTTTGATGATGAGTAATTAAGGATTAGAAGTGACTGAAAACCAGAGGTTGGGCTTTCTTGTAGCGATCGGTCACTGCAAGAAAAATTTCCTCATACGTGCAGGTAAATCCAGTAAAAATGCTTGCCCAATCAGCATCTGAAGGTATTATTGCCCCCGAACAAATGTTTGGTGTAAATAATTACACCTACTTAGACATATTTACCTAGAGATGTTTAACTTTCATCATCAATAGGTTTTATCCGGAGAAAGTGCGATCTTTTTTTCAGCCCTATAAAAAGCGGGTTTTCCACATCTGTAGAGGAGAGCTTAAATCCCCGATTTCGGCCCCCAAGAGGCAGCTTTCACTGATTCAGGGGGCAAAAGTGAATCAGGAGAGACAATTTTGAGTAAAAATACTTAGAATTTTATATGTCTAAGCATCACCCAGTTGGGAATTTCTGAAAATTGAGGTTCGGGCGTAAGTTAAATCTGATTCCATTAAAAATGCGATGGTAAAAAAACAAATTTATTGCTGCTCAGTAACGTGATTGACGATCGCTAAAAGATGTCAAATGGGTTCTATACTACTGCCAGAGTGACAAAACAGGCTTAATCTGACTAAAGCAGGAATTATGCACTTACCCTCCTCTGATTTGTCAGCGGCAACTCTACAATAAACTCAGTTCCTTCGCCAACCTGACTGACGCAACTGATCTTGCCACCGTGAGCTTGAACAATTACCTGATAGCACACTGAAAGTCCCAAACCCGTGCCTTTCCCGACAGGTTTAGTAGTAAAAAACGGGTCAAAAATCTTGTCTTGAATTTCTGCAGGAATGCCAGTTCCCGTGTCGCGGACAGAGATTGTTACCCAGTCCGGCTCACTTTGCCAAGTGCGGATGGTTAATTCCCCCGGTTTGTTCGTTGACTGAAGCGCATCTAAAGCATTGTCAATCAAATTATAAAATACTTGGTTGATTTGACTGGCATGACATTCGACGGGCGGTAAACTGCCGTATTGCTTGTCTATTTTTATATGGGTTTTTAGCTTATTTTGCAGCATCAAGAAACTGCTTTCTAAACCTTCATTCAAATCTACTGGTTTTAATTCAGCGTGGTCTAAACGAGAAAAACTTCGCAGCGTCATCACGATCGAGCGAATCCTCCCGCTTCCTTCCCGCATTGAATTGATCAGTTTACCAAAGTCTTCTCGAATGTAATCGAGTTCTAGTTCTTCATTGATTCTGACAATTGCCTCCGCTGCTTCCGGGCAGGAATTCCCGGCCAGTTCTAGAGCTTCGTTTAAGGCTTTAAAATATTCTTGAGCATGAAACAAGTTAGCGTGGATGAAATTGTTGGCATTGTTAATTTCGTGAGCAATTCCCGCTACCATTTGCCCCAAACCTGACATTTTTTCGCTTTGAATCAATTGCTGTTGCGCCGATCGCAATTCTTCTAACGCAGCCTGCAATTGCTGGGTTTGAGCTTGAGATTTTACCGCAGCATCTTGGACTTGGCTGTAAAGTTCTGCTTGCTGAATGGCGATCGCCATTTGGTTGGCTATCTGGGATAGCAACTCCATTTCTTGTCGCTCCCAATTGCGGGTATCCCGGCACTCGTGAGCAATAAGCAAACCCCACAGCCTACCGGGAAATTTAGGATTATAGTTTCCGGCTGTTTCCGGGGAACTTTCTTCAGTTCTCGATGTAACAATCGGCACGATCAGATTAGCTTTTACCTGCAAACGGTCTAAGAAATCAACGTGACAAGGCTCTAAACCAGCATTAAAAATATCATTAATGGCTTTGACTCGCCCTTGCTGGTAAAGATCGGCGTAATCTCCCCGGAAACACTTATCCGCCCCCATATCTCCTAAAATTGAAGGCCAAGGGATGACCATATCTTCAACAACAACTTTTCCTTGCCAGTTGTCTTGAAACTGATAGATGATTACTCGATCGCACTGCAACATTTGGCGGACTTCCCTCACCGCTGTTTGTAGGATAGTTTCCAGATCTAGGGTACTGCGAATTTGGTTGCCGATCAGCCGCAGCAGCGATTCTCGTTCGGCTTGGCGCCTGGTTTTGCTATAGAGTTTGGCTTGATTGATCGCGATCGCCAATTGCGATGCTACCCCTTCTAAAAGCTGCCGTTCCCAATCAGTCCATTCCCGTTCGCGATCGCACTGATGCAAGCCAATTATGCCATTCACTTGACCTTGATAGCGAGTAGCTACTGCCACCATTGACTTAATCTCCAAAGCTTCGGCAATTTTTCGGGTTTGTGGGTTTAATCCCGGAAAATCGAGAAACTTCGTCACTGCTAGCGACTCTTGCTGAGACACGACGGCAGCCAAATGCGGGTTGTCAGTCATCAGTACTTTCATACCAAGTTGAATCGGATAGTCGCCCGCGTTGTACTCTCCGCGCGTGACTAAAGTTTTTTCTGTATTTGATTCTTTGACTAAAATGCTCACGCGACTGCACTCTAACGCTTGCCCCAGCAATCGGCAGGCCGATGTCAAAATTTCTTCTATGTCAAGTGTACTGCGAATTTCGTTATTAATTTGGTTCAGCAAGTTTGATAACTGAACTTGCTGCTGCATCTGCACGATTAGGGCTTTTTGTTGGTCTACTTCCGGCAGCGAAAGACTTTCTTCCTGCCTCCAGTTTTCAGATTCAGGCAACCGCGAAGTGACTCTTTGCCAGGGGTTTTCGTGTTCTTGTATTTTTAAAGACATATTTACTCAGGAGTTGTACAGTATTTTGATTGAGTCTGTTTTTTTAAACCTATGCTTACCCCACCAACAGCCCCATCGCAGCTACCAGGACTTTTGGAATATCTTAAGACATTATAAAGGATGCAGCCTGAGCAAAGCAATTTTTTGCTTTACAAATATTTATATTTAGCAAGTATGCCCTCTGTGGCCCACAATACTAATTGGCGCGTGGCATGGAACTTGGTCAGATGTCAAATAGAGTTAACCGCCCGCTTAACCTAATAAAATTAATCTAAAATCTATCTTTAGTTCAATGTTTGCGCGCGCTCGATCGACATGGAAAACTCAATTCCCGACAATTTTCGTTCGCCACCAAGAACCGACAACCTTATATCTGGATTAATAGGTAAAGACCAGATTAAAATAGCTTTGGCGATCGGCAATTCCCGGCTGCACTGGGGATTATTTGTGGGCAAAACCCTGGAGAAAACCTGGGATACAGAGCATCTCACTGCTGATGCTGTTTCCCCGCTCTCCGAGGAGGAAAAGGCAGAATATTTGGTGCAAACAGTAATGAGGTCGATCGAGGAAGTATCTTCTCAAAATCTCCTTTCTCTTCCTGCTACTCCCGCTTTTTCTAGTCCTCACACACTTTCTTTAGTGCCGCTGCCTCTAATTGTGGCCTCAGTAGTTACCCAGCAAACAGCAATTTGGCAGAGTTATCCTAATGTCCGAATTATTACTTTAGACCAGTTGCCGATCGGGGGACTCTATCCTACCCTGGGAATTGACAGAGCTTTGGCTGTACTGGGGGCTGGCAACCAATTCGGTTGGCCAGTTTTACTTATAGATGCTGGTACAGCTCTAACATTTACTGGGGCTGATGTCAATAGGTATTTAGTTGGGGGCGCAATCTTACCAGGTTTGGGTTTGCAGTTATCGTCGCTAAGTAAAAAAACCGCTGCATTACCTTTAATTAGTTTACCAAAAAATCTGCCGCACCGCTGGGCGAAAGATACTGCTGAGGCAATTCAAAGCGGAGTTGTGTATGCGACGGTGGCAGGAATTAGGGATTTTATTGAAGATTGGCGGTGTTTCTTTCCTGATAGCAAAATTGCACTCACCGGGGGCGATCGCACTATGCTTTTAAAATACCTTACCGCAGCCTTTCCTGATACAGCTTCCGCAGTAATTGACGCACCCGAAGCCATTTTTTGGGGAATTACTCATGAGTTATGAGTCATAAGTTATGAGTCATTGTTAAGCGGGATGGGTAATGGCGAATTCTTCTTCCCTCTTGCCTCTTTCTTCCTTACCAATTCCCAATTCACTTAGCAAATTCCCGAATATACTTAGCAACAACATCCGGGACTTCCTGCGGCAAATTGCTTTCCCCCGAACTGACCAATTGCAGTTCGGCATTAGGAGCCAGAGCAGCATAGGATTGACACAGAGACGAAGCTGCGGCGGTATCTTCAGAACCGTGCAACAGCAAAACAGGCGCTTTCAGCAAAGGCAAATTCTCATCAACTAACTCCGCTGTAATTTCAGCCCGCCGCCGCCGGAACAGCAACTGCACGGCAACTCGCGACTGAATCAACTGCTGTCTGAACTTTAGCAGTCTGTCAATCTTGTTTTGAGTACCCAGCAACTTAGCAATTGGATAGATCGATCGCAGCCACCAAAAACCGAGGGGTGGTTTGCCGATCAGCCAGCTAGCCGTCTGCCACCGCCCCCGCCGGTTGCCAACCTTGAGGCCTTCTGGGGCCAACAAAACCAAACCCTGAACTCGATCGGGATATTTGATAGCGTAGCTGGTGGCCACCCAACCACCGAGAGAGTGAGCGATTAAATAAACCTCTCGCAGTTTCAAAGTATCGAGGTATTGAGCGAGACATTCTACTTCCAGGTCGATCGAATAATGAAGATTCGGGCGTTCCGAGTCGCCAAACCCCAGCAAATCCGGTGCGAAGCAGTGGTAGTAGGGGCTCAAATGTTCGATCGTCCTCAGCCACTGACTGCTGTTCTGCCAAGAACCGTGCAAAAATACTAAATTCGGGCCTTGACCGACTTCGTGCCAGAAGATTTGCCCTACAGAGAGTTTGATCCGAGAATTGCGTAGCGGTGAGTACATCCGGTTAAATATTTAGTAATAAAAAGATGATTAATTTAATCTTCAGAGATTGTGAATTAAAGTAGGAAAACATTAAAAATTAATTCCACAGTCATCACAGACAATTTTTGACGGCGAGGTAATTTCCGACTTTTCTCAAATTTGGATGCGCCGCCGATTTACGCCAAAGTTGTCAGGCCTTGAAAATAGTCCTGTAAGTGTTGGTCGTTATCGTGGCTGAGCGCGCCCTCCGGCAGTGATTCGGGCAAAAAAGCCTCAACCTCACTGACTTCAAGCGTATCCTGAACTTGCATATTGCCCTGCACCTCTGCAGCCACCACGATACAAATCGAGTGCAGGCGAGGGTCTCTATCGGCAGCCGAATAAACACCCACCAAGCGACGGATTTTGACTAAATCGAGTCCTGTTTCCTCTGCTAATTCCCGGCGCACAGTTGTCGGAATATCCTCTCCCCAATCCACCATACCTCCCGGCAGTGCCCAGCGACCGTTGTCGCGGCGGCGAATTAACACAATTCGCCCGTCAGGCAATACGGGAATCACCGCAGTACCAGTGACAGGATGTCGAAAAATCAGTCCCAGCACAGTTTGTACAATTTGCCACAATCGACGCATAAACTCAAAAGCTTGTTTAGGAGATAATAACTTCAGGCCTCCTAGCTTGCAGCTCCGGAGTCTTAATTTTTAATTTTTCATTCACGCCAGAGGTCTGGCAAGTCTGCTAGGATTTCCGCCGCGTGAGTTTGTGGTTTGACTTTCCGATAAACCTTTTCAATCCTACCATCTGGGTCGATCGCGAAAGTCGATCGAGTAATTCCCATAAATTCTTTTCCCATAAATTTTTTTAGTCCGTAACAGCCGTAGGCGCTAGCAACTTCGGCGTTAGAGTCGCACAGCAAGGGAAAGGGCAGTTGATATTTAGCTGCAAACTTGGCGTGAGACTCGGCCCCGTCTGTGCTGACGCCGAGGACTGCAATATTCCGCGACTCGTAGTCTGAGTGAATATCGCGAAAGCCGCAAGCTTCTTTGGTACAGCCTGGGGTATTGTCCCGAGGATAAAAGTAAAGTACAACTCGCCGCCCTCGAAAATCTGCAAGGCTGACGACATTGCCTTGCGCGTCGGGCAGGCTGAAGACAGGAGCTACGTCACCGGAATAAATCGTCATTTGTCGTATTTTGTCAAGAGTTTATAGAAATATTCCGCAAGAGCGAAAACATTGCGTCCCATCGGGCCCGCATTCCCACCGACTTGAATCCCCGTATTCTTTTTTCTGGGTCTTGTACCGGGTGTGCTATGATCGTCATCGGTCTAAAATTGAGTATAACTAGACAACGTAAAAACTTAACTGGATTAGTTGAGTGCGTAGTCACACCTAACGGTGTTGCGGTTTAGGAAAGCTAAATTTGAAGAAAACCTAACTACATAAAGAGAACTGATCGAGTACGGTATGGCATACCGGAATTTACGCTTGGGGAGAAGACACCTATATTTTGGCTGGAGCAATCCTGTCGCCAGTAAGTGACTTCGCTGAACCAAGAATCTTAGTCACCCAGAGTGCACAGAGTGTCAAACTTAAGAATCCCTGGGCGTGAAAGCCCGGGGACTGTCAATGTTTATTAGTGAGGTCAGAATGGCTAAGCGCCGCAATCTCAAGAAAGAGAAGGCACAACGAAATCAAGCATACGCTCGCAAGTTTCGCAAGCGGAGAAATCAAGATATGTTCTCCAACAAGAGAAGACGATTTGACGGCGGCAACGGCGGTGGCATGGGCGCCATGAGCGGTGGCAGAGACAAAGACATGGCTGCTGCTGAAGATTAATTGCTGAGGCTATCTGCCGAACTTAGAACCAGAGTGGAAAACACGATCGTTCTTTCGTAGAGATAGCCAGCCGGAATTTGTCCAATAATTCAACGATGTTTAGGCGATCCGATCGCGCGCAGCGATAAGTGATTTTCTCACTTGTTCAAACCCGGTACCCCCGTAACTATTGCGAGCCGCCACCACTTGCTGAGGTGCGATCGCGCTGTAAATGTCTGTCTCAAAGGCTGGGTGCAAGTCTTTCCACTCCTCAAGTGTCAAATCTTTGAGGAGTTTGCCCCGCGAAAGGCAAGTTTTGACGACTTTGCCGACAAGGTTGTAAGCTTCCCGGAAGGGAACGCCTTTGGCAGCCAAGTAGTCGGCTACGTCTGTAGCGTTAGAAAAGTCTTCCGTAACAGCAGCAGCAAGGCGATCGCCGTTAAACGCGATTCCTTCCCGCAGCAAAATCGTCATTGCTTCCAAGCAACCCTGTACCGTTCTTACGGTATCAAACAAAGCCTCTTTATCTTCTTGTAAATCTTTGTTGTAGGCCAAAGGAAGTCCCTTCACTACTACCAACAAGGCTTGCAAGTTACCGAACACCCGCCCCGCTTTGCCCCGCACCAACTCCGGCACGTCGGGATTTTTTTTCTGTGGCATGATGCTCGAGCCCGTAGCGCAGCTATCTTTGAGCGTAATAAATCCAAATTCGTGAGAAGACCACAAAATCATTTCTTCTGACAAGCGGCTCAGGTGTACCATAATCAAGCTAGCTGCGGCGAGAAATTCGATCGCAAAATCTCGATCGCTCACTCCATCTAAGCTATTAGCATAAACCTTGTCAAACTGCAATAGTTCTGCCGTATAATGTCGGTCAATTGGGAAAGTCGTCCCCGCCAGCGCGCCACAACCCAAAGGCGAAACATTCACCCGCTTGCAGATATCGCCGAGACGTTCCCAATCGCGATCTGTCATTTCAAAATAAGCTAACAGGTAATGAGCCAAACTGATCGGCTGAGCGCGCTGCAAGTGCGTGTAACCGGGGATTAAAGTTTCCACGTTCCGATCGGCAATATCGAGCAAAACTCCTTGAAATTCCCGCAATTGCTCGCGAATTTCTGCGATGCGATCGCGCAAATACAACCGAGTATCAGTGCCGGCTTGATCGTTGCGCGATCGGGCCGTGTGCAGCTTTTTCCCCGCATCCCCCACGATATCCGTCAGCCGCTTCTCTACAGCGAAGTGAACGTCTTCTGCATCAACTCCCGGAACAAAAAGTCCTTGGCGGTATTCGCGGCGGATCTGTTCCAAACCATTGACTAACTGTTCGCCTTCTGCTGCGGAAATAATCCCTGTTTTTGCCAGCATTTTCGCGTGAGCGACAGAACCCGTCAAGTCGTACTCAATCAATTCAATATCGAAGCCAATACTAGCATTGAATCGGGCGATCGCTGGGTGCAGCGCCGATTCAAATCTTTGACTCCAAGTTTTTTGTTGTGTTGTCATTGCTCAAGCTAAAACTAGATTATATCTCTGTTGCAGAAGTCTATAAAAACCGATTTGTAGCAAAGATTTTAGTCCTTCCTCCGGTTTGTAGTCGGGACTTTAATCCTCCCTCCCAAATTCTGTAAGAAAAAACTCACGTTTTGACTACAAAGTTTTTATACATCTTTTGACCCGAAAAAACTGAAGTCTTGACTACAAAATTGTGAAACTTTTGCTGCATCAGAAAGAAGTGAAGTTTTGGCTACAAACCTTTTAAATCCGTTCCCCATCCCTCCTTCGACCAAAAATCTAACGAAAAATCCCTTTAAAGAACCAGCCAACAAAAATACCTATAAAAAAAGCTCCTATTTGACCAGTCGAAACAAAATTGTTCCAAGCTTTCTGGAAATTTGTAAAAAGTTCGTAGCTTTGACCCAAAACCACCGTCGATCTCAAATGAGATTTCACAACTAACACGTGAGCGACATCGTTCCAATTAATTGAACTGGTTAATCCAGCAGTAATTTCCGGCATTAAATTAACTATCATGGTGATTTTCTCCTGCTAAAGGTGCTACCCTAAGTACAACCAGTGTCATGTCATCTTCGTTACGATTGCCGATGCCGATAAACTGGTGTACACGATCGAACAAATAATCCAAAATCTCTTCAGAGTGCTGGTAATTTTGACAGGCCCACTGAAAAGCCGAGGTCAAGTTATCCTCGTCAAAGCGATCGCCCCTTTGATTAGCAGCATCGGTAAATCCGTCTGTGTAATAAATAATAGTATCTCCTGGCTGCAATTGCACTTGAGCTTCTTGGTAATGTGAATCAGCATCCAGGCCAATTAACATTCCCTCCAAAGTATCGAGCTGAACAATCGAATTAGTTGCAGCTTGCCACAGCAAAGGCGGGTGGTGAGCTGCATTGCTGTAAGACAAAACGCGAGTTTTCGGGTCATACTCCGAATAAAACAGAGTCACAAAACGATGGGAATTTTCCAAATCCGCGTGCATAACCCGGTTTAAATGTTGCAAAATTCTCGACGGCGAGTGGCGGTTCAAAACCTCCGCCCGCAGCATACCCCGTGTCATCGTCATCAACAGGCCAGCCGGTACTCCTTTGCCCATCACGTCGCCGATCACAATGCTCCAGCGGCCCTTGTCGATTTTGGACTTGAGATTTTTAATTAGGGATGGGGGGTTTTCCCCCTCATTCTCCTTGCCGATCGGGTCATAGTCAGCGGGAATAAAATCATAATAATCTCCGCCGACTCTGCTAGCAGTTTGGCAGCGGGCGGCCACGTCAACACCGGGAATTTTCGGACAACTGCGGGGTTGCAGCCGCAATTGAATTTCCGCCCCGATTTCTAACTCTCTGTCTAAGCGGTCTTTTTCCGCCAACTTAACAGTAAGTTCGTCTTTGCAAATAGCCACGGCGGTTTGATCTGCCACCAACCGAACTAATTTTTGTCTGCTGGGAGTCCAGAGATATTGCGGATCACTGCTAAAAACATAAAGGCGTCCGCGTTCCAAATTGTTGACTAAAATTGGCGCCCCAAACAAATGAACATCCGGGCCCAAATAACGACCGACTTGCAGGTCTAGACTAGAAGTTTGCCCAGAGGTTTCAGAAAACGATGCAGCAGTAGCGCCCGCACCTGCTGTAGCTTGCCTGGTGGCTATTTCCAGCGCTTTTCGCATATCTTGGCACTGCCGTCCTTCTTGACAATGCAACTGCTGAAACCTGACTTGACCGTTGGGTTTGAACAGCACTAAAGCTCCCCCGTCGGCGTCAGTAACGCGAGTCGCCACCAAAGGCACCAACTCCAAAAATTGGTTGAGATTGTTAAAACTTCGCAGGGCAAATCCCAGCGAACCCAACATATCTTGAACGTTGTGCTGATATCGGTGCAAACGCGCCACCAGTTCTTTGAGGGCAAATACTGGCGTCGCGTCGGTGGAATTGCGACCCGAAGGGCGGTCAGCAGGTTGAGGTGAGGGGCGAGGCAAAGGCACAGCAGTCATTTTAAATTTGTGATTTTCGATCTTAGAGGGAGGAGGAATGATTGAGGACTTAGGGGTCACTTGAACAGAAACCCGTTTTTTTTAGAACAAGTAGTTTGGTTTGAGCAAGTAGGTTATGTACTGGGACATTCGTATCAACTTAACTCTGAAATTCTTAAGCAATCTCGTTTATAGCTGAGTCTAGAGCCCCCTAAATCCACGCCGCTTGCTTTACTGGGGGGGCCCCAAGACCGCAGCGGCTTCCCTTAAGAAGGGGGACTTTAACGATTTGCTGTCGCCCTTCTTAAGGGGAGGGGCAGGGGGATCGAGAAGACTGTGCAATCAAACAGCAGACTGATACTAAATTTGAGCTTAATTTGACACACTACTGGCGCTTTCAACCCAAACCAGCAAGAACAGGGGAAGGTATTGTTTCTAAGTATTTAGTTTTCACTCGCCACCCGTGGCGATCGGCGCAAGTCCTGCGATGGTAGTTTGAGGTTAATGATTTGAGATTTTGAACCTCTGTATCCGCCTCCAAAAATCGGGACGACCACAGATACCCGATCAATCTAAAATCTAAAATCTAAAATCTAAAATCGAGTAGGGCTTCCACAAATTCGTAACTAGAAAACGGGCGCAAGTCTTCGATGCTTTCCCCAACTCCAATAAAGCGGATTGGCAGACCAAGCTGCTGCACTACAGCTAGGGCAACACCACCTTTAGCAGAACCGTCGAGTTTTGTCAATACTACTCCGCTTAATTTTGCTGATTCTGCGAACACTTCTGCCTGTCGCAAACCATTTTGACCCAGTGTGGCATCCAAAACCAGTAGAGATTCTACGGTAGCGCCTGGGGCTTTCTTATCTACAATGCGACGGATTTTACTTAATTCGTCCATCAGATTTTTTTTGTTTTGCAGGCGGCCTGCGGTGTCTACGATCAGGAGTTCTGTGCCTCGGGCACCCGCAGCGGCGATCGCATCAAACACGACAGCAGCCGGATCGGTATTTTTCCCTGGGTTGGCAATAATTTCGACCCCACTGCGCGAACCCCAAACTTTTACCTGTTCGACGGCGGCGGCGCGGAAAGTGTCGGCGGCGGCAATTAGGGTTTTGTAGCCGGATTTTTGGGCAATATGGGCAAGTTTGCCGATCGTCGTAGTTTTGCCCGCACCGTTGACTCCTACGATTAACCAGATGTTAAAAGTGTCTTTTTCCGGGGCAAATGTCAGGCTGTAGGCGGGATTGCCGGCGGCGGTTTCGGCACAGGGAGCGTCGAGAATGTCGCGCAGGATGGTTTTCAGGTAGGCTAGAGCCTGTTCTGGGGGCAGCACTTCTTGTTTGAGCCTTTCTTGGAGGCGACTGATAATGATGTCGGTGGCTGCGACTCCGACATCGGCTTGCAGCAGTAAAGTCTCAATTTCGGCTACCGCGTCTTGATTGAGCGGGCCTTGACCGACGATCGCCTTTAGTCGATTAATTAAGCTGCGACGAGTTCTTTCTAAGCCTTTCCGCAGTTTTTGCAGCCAAGTGATTTCTTCGACGGATACTTGTTCTGGCCGGCGGCCTTGACTGGCTAAGATTTCTGATGACCACAGGAAGCCTTCGTCAAAGGCGAAACCGGGAATTTCTTCGATAATTGCCGCTCTCTCGGCGGCGGCTGCAATTACTTCTGGTTCTTCAAGGGCGGTTTCTTTGAGGCGTTCGATGCGCTCCATGCGATCGGCCTGAGCTCTGGCCCAAAACGGCAGGGCTTCGGCTGCTTCGCCCTCGGATGCGAGTGATTCGGTTTCTACAACCTCCGTTGCAGGTTCGGCAATTTCTATATTTTCTGCTGTAACTTCTAATTGTTGAGCAATAGGTGCAATGTCGATCGCCCCGGCTGTGGGTTGCAGAGTTTCTGCAATTTCTGCTGGCTTGGCTGCATCGAGTTCGATCGCCTCGGTTGCTTCAAGTGCGGCGGGTTCTGCAAATTCTGTAACTTCTGCAACAGTTGGTGTTGTGGGTGCTGGTTCAAGTTCGATCGGCTCGGTTGCTTCAATCGTCGCCGGTTCTGCAACTTCTGCAACTGTCGCGATTTCTGTTTCGGCTGCTGGAACCTGGGGCGCTGCTGTCTCGGAAACTTCTGTTTCGGGTTTTTGCTGTTTTTGAATATTTTTGTAAGCAGCTTTTGCCCAATTGAGATAATCTTCGGCTACAGCAGGAGAGCCTTGCTCTGTTGCATCTGCTTGAGGCTCAACCGATGCGGATTTTACCGACTCATCTTGCGGCTGTTCGGGGGTTGCCTCTGTTTCTGAAGATTTGCTTTCGCTGTACTGGCGACGAAACCAATTAAATACCATAGGAAATTGGGAATATAGTTATTAGTCCTTAGTTTAGAGCGGATTGCGAATTGCGGATTGCTCATGACTCTTGGTAAGGTGCACCGAAGAGCACCCTACAGACTCTTGACTGAGGACTAAGGACTACTGACTAACAACTTCTGCCTTGATTTTATCGACTACTCGGCGGAGGACTCCGTTGATGAAGCGATGTCCTTCGTCACCGCTGTAGCGTTTTGCCAGTTGGACGGCTTCGTTGACGCTGACTTGTTCGGGTAAGGCGAGATATAGCATTTCGGCGATCGCGATTCTCATGATATCTCGATCGATCCGGGGCAACCGTTCTATTTGCCAGTCTACAAGGGCTTCCGAGAGCAATTCATCAATTTGAACACGGTTGGCGCTGACTTTCGTCAGGATTTGCAAAGCATAGGTGCGGACATCTTGCTGGTTGGCTAGCTGGATCAGTTCTGGAAACTCCATTGCTGAACCGAGACGGTTGATTGCGGTTTGGGTGAGTTCGACTGCTTCCCGCACCATTGCTCTAGCACTTTGTATATCCGCAGCGCGGATTTCGCTAGCAAGCAGTTTGTCGCTACTCCGCTGCACTTCGGATGCTGCTGCTTCTAGGGCTTCTTGAACTTCTGTTGTCAGGGTACGGATGGCGGCGAGAAGAACATCTTGCAGTTTTTTGGCTTCTAAGAGTTCTGGATTCGCCGGCAGTTGGCTGATCCCGAGGAGCGCGAGTTCGCGTGCTGTTTCGCGGGCTTTTTTCATAATTTGTTAGATAGGAATTGGGACTTTAGGAATTTCGGAATTTTTGAGATTGCTAGGCGCTGGTTCAGAGCATAGACTTGGACTTTAACAGAAAAACTCGCAAAAAACCCGCCCTGAGTCACGATTGTTTCTGGGGAGGTTTTGGAGAGATATTATCTGTTATTGGGAAAGTAAAGTTTAGAGTTTCAAACCCGCTAAACCTTGCGAGCATCTGAGTTTTGCTTTTACAGGAGTGCGCGCGGCACGCCCGCTACATATATATATAGCGGGCGTCCCGCTCGCACTCCTAAAAAACGCTTTTTACTCTCATTGAGATGCTCTCTAAACCTGACCTACAGATTGATGTCTTCGTTTACTCTTCTTCGACTGGGACAGCCTGGTATCTTGATTCGGATACCAAGGGTTCGAGTGTTTTGCCCTTGATTTTTTCGGGGGTTACTGGAACTGAGTTGCTGGGGTTGACGATGCCGCCAGAGATGATGACTTTAAAGGCATCTTCGATCGACATTGACAAATTGACTAAATCTGCCTCCGGGACTATAGCGTACCATCCGGTAGTGGGGTTCGGAGTGGTGGGGATGAAAATGCCGATCGGGGTTTCACCCGAAAGGTGAGGTGGGATATCGTTACTCTCGATCGTACCGGTCACAAATGCTAACGTCCAGATTCCCCGCCGGGGATATTCCACTAACACCACGCGGCGAAATTTGTCGTTTGAGTTGAGGATGGTTCCCAGCAGTTGTTTGAGGGTTTTGTACACCGAACCGGCTAGGGGAATTGCCTGCAACAGCCGTTCGCCAAAGTCTAGCAGCCACTTGCCGAAAATGTTGCGGGCCATTAAACCGATGACTAAGATGCTCAGCAGGGGTACAGCCAGACCTACTAAAAGATTTAGCAGATTCACCAAAATCGGGTTGAGTCCGTCAAAAGGGTTGATCTGCTTGGGAATTTTGGTGAGAAAATTGATGACCCAATTGGCGACGGTAATTGTCAGCCAGATGGTGGTAGCTAAGGGTATCACTACCAATAGTCCTGCGATCAGGTCGTTTTTTAAGTCTTGTTTGATGCGTTGGAGCACGGCGGGTCAAATCTCCTCGTAACTGGTTGCCAATAACCTGAATAAAGCTGAGACTAAAGCAACTGCACGGGCTTTACTGGAAGTCACCATAGACGATCGTGTTCAATTCTGCTAAACCCTACCCTTTCTGAGGGGGAAGAGTTAGGGATCGCCGGTGCTGTACCTCTATTTTAAAGAATTATTGCAAGTTGGCGCTTGGTTTTAATATATGCAGGCTGTGCAGCAGCTCACCGTATTGTATATTTTAAGACACTTTGGGTCGGTTCAATCAATAAGCCGATCGGTCAGAGGCAGCCTGGGAGTGCAAGTTTAGCGAGTCCAGAGAAAATTTTCTGTTATTTGTATAGGAAATTAATTGGTCGATCGAGCTTTCTCAGATTTTCGGCTGGGTGGCACTTCGTTGTACCGAATTCAGGGGAATCTATCCAGGTTGAGTGCAGTGTCTATCCAACAACCTATCTTTGGATAGATGCACTATGACATTTTTTGGTATAAAATTTTTTCTTCTTGAAGACAGACAGCGATCGACAAGGCAACAGTTGCCTACCCTGCAAGTGTTGCATATTAGGCAAATCCGACAAAAAGTAAAGCAGACAGACCAGCAACTTTGACTTTTTTTGACACGATCGATCTATATTCAGGAAATAAGGGCACAATTCAAGCGAATTCGAGTTTGAGAGCAGCGGCAAAGCAATATAGCATTAACTCGGGCATCACTACAAAAAAAAGAATCTGCCAAACGAGGTAGCAGTAGTTAGTAGCAAGCGAGATAAATTACTACATAGCTAGTTGTTTCTAGCCAGAAGCGCGGAACTATTGGTTCAACAGCGTATAGCTAAACTGCTGCATAGAAGCAAAACTCCAGCGGTGCCGATTCCTTGGAAGCAGACGAAACTTAAGGAAAAACAAGCGTACTAGCCAATTAAGTCAGAGCCGGGATTCACCTCGCGGCAAGCAGCAATAGACTTGATTAGAAGTTAGGATTCAGATATGAATGCTCAACTAATGAAACCAATTGATTTTTACATTTTTTTATGCGATTCAAAATGCAATAATTTTTTGGGCTTCACTTAAAGCCGCAGCCTGATAAAATTTTGTATCCGATAATTAATATTTAAGTAAAAGGAATTTTTGTGAAAACGCTTAGTATCCTCTTAGTAGAAGACAGTCCCCTAGATGCCGAACTGATCGAGGCATATCTAAAGGATGGCGGGCTCGAATTTTCTCTGGTGTGTGTGGAAAATCGAGAAGACTTTGCCGCGGCGCTGGAAAAACAACGTTTTGACATTATTTTGGCAGATTATATGCTGCCTGGTTTTAACGGGATAGCTGCACTGGAAATCGCCCACACTAATTGTCCGGGAGTGCCGTTTATTTTTGTTTCGGCTACTTTGGGCGAGGAAGTGGCGATCGAAACTTTGAAAAGCGGCGCTACTGATTATGTTCTCAAACGCCGTTTGATACGCCTAGTGCCGTCGATTCAGCGGGCCCTGCGGGAAGTTCAAGAACGGAACGAGCGCAAGCAAGCCGAAGCACAGCAGCAGGAGAGCGAAGCTCGATTTCGGATTATGGCAGATACCGCGCCGGTGATGATTTGGATGTCGGACACTGACCAACTTGGCGATTACTTTAACAAAGTTTGGTTGGAGTTTACCGGTAGAACTTTGGCGCAAGAAATGGGCACGGGTTGGATGGAAAACTTGCACCCAGATGACTTGCCAGAATCTCTGGATATTTACCAAAAAGCCTTCAAAGCTGGCAGCGAGTACCGGCTCGAATGCCGCCTGAGACGCTATGACGGCGAATACCGCTGGGTTTTGGGTACAGGCGTACCCCGGTACAGGCCCGATCGCACTTTTGCAGGTTACATCGGTTCTTACATCGATATTAGCGAACGAAAACAGGCAGAACAAGAACGCGCTGCAGCTTTGTCCCGCGAAAAAGCAGCGAGGTTGCAAGCAGAAGAAACTGCTAAAGCGCTGCAATTGGCAAACGATCAAATTACTAACATTCTCGAAAGCATTACCGATGCTTTTATCGCTGTTGACTTAAATTGGAACTATACCTATGTCAACCACCAAGCTATTGAGCTGTTAGGCAGACCAAAAGCCGAACTGATGGGTAAAAATTTTTGGGATATATTTCCCTGGGCGGTCGATTTACCGTTTTACAAAATGGCTACCAAAGCATTAGCAGAAAAAGTAACAAACGAGTATGAGGGATTCGTACCGTTATGGAATAAGTGGTTGAAGATGCGTTTTTATCCTTCCGATTCGGGTTTGTCGGCTTACATCCAAGACGTTACCGATCGCAAGCAAACAGAAGCTGCACTCCAAGCTAGCGAAGAAAAGTTGAGAATGTTAGCAGAAGCTAACTTAATAGGAATTATCTTCGGGGATGTAAACGGCGGTATCCTCGATGCCAACGATGAATTTTTGCGGATAGTTGGTTACACGCGGGAACACTTGCAGCGCGGGGAATTAAACTCGATTGACATCACGCCGCCGGAGTACCAGTCTCTCGACAAGAAAGGGATGGCAGAGGCACAAGCAACGGGGGCTTGCACTCCCTACGAAAAGGAATTCTGGAGGAGAGACGGCAGCCGGATTCCGGTGTTGATCGGATATGTTTTGCTGGCACAAAAGCGGCAAGAATCTGTGGCTTTTATTCTCGACTTGACGGTTGGCAAGCAGTTGGAAAGAGAACTGGAGGATCGAGCTCAGGAATTGGCGCGGGCGAACCGGATTAAAGACGAGTTTCTAGGAACTTTGTCCCACGAATTGCGGACGCCGCTGAATGCGATGCTGGGATGGGCGCAACTGCTGCGAAACCGCAAGTTTGACGAAAAAACGACTGTTCGGGCTCTGGAAACGATCGACCGCAATACACGCTCGCTGGCAACTCTGATCGAGGATTTGCTAGACGTGTCCCAGATTATTAGCGGGAAACTGTCGCTGAATTTGCGGTGGGTGGATGTGATTTCGACTGTTGAGGCTGCGATCGATACTCTCGCGCCCGCGATTGCGGCCAAAAATATTGAAATTGTGACGGATTTCGACCCAACTACCGGGCGGATTTTTGCCGATTCGGGCCGGTTGCAGCAGGTAGCCTGGAATTTGCTGTCGAATGCGATTAAGTTTACTCCCGATGGCGGACAGGTGAAGGTGGGGGTGCGAAAGATGCAGGGGACTTTGGCCCCTGAGGAATCCGCTTGCTGTAAAAAATTGTCGCCCGCTACTGTGGAAATTGAGGTTAGCGACACGGGAAAAGGGATTTCAGAAGAGTTTTTGCCGCACGTTTTCGAGCGGTTCAGCCAAGCTGACAGCTCTACAAGGCGATCGTACAACGGATTGGGTTTGGGTTTGGCTCTAGTGCGGCATTTTGTGGAAATGCACGGGGGGACGGTGCAAGCCGAATCGGCAGGGAAGGGAAAAGGGTCGAGGTTTTTAGTGAGATTGCCAATTCAACAGCTTCCTGGCGACGGCGGATTTTCTGTTGCCGGAATCGGGGAGTTGGCGATTCCTCCCAGCAAGGCGCGAGCCCCTGTAAAGGAGTCTTTTGTCAACAGCAATCTTTCTGGAGTGCGGGTATTGGTGGTCGATATCGACGTGGATTCCCTGGATTTTGCCTCTACCGTGCTCGAAGATTGCGGGGCCCAGGTGGAGACTGCTAGCTCTGGAAAGGGTGCGTTGGAGGCGATTGAAAGGCTGAATCCGGATGTGTTGGCGATCGATATCGGGATACAGGCCCTTGACGGAGAGGCTCTGCTGCAACAAGTGCGATCGCGGATGGTGGACAGGGAAATTCCGGCGTTGGCGTTCACGGTGGTTGGTAGGGTAGAGGAACGCATACGGGCACTGCAGCAAGGTTTTCAAATTTACGTGCCCAAGCCGATCGAGCCTGCTGAGTTGGTGGCGGTGGTGGCAAGTTTGGTGGGGCGATCGAACGATTTTAGATTTTAGATTTTAGATTTTAGATTGACTCCGCGAGGACGGAAATCCTAACTACAAACCAATTTTCTTGCATTCGAGCGATCGGATAATAGTTCTTAGGACTAAGGCCAACTGGTAGATTAAACAAAAATATGTAGTTGCGGTTGTGCGCTCTTAGCTGAGGAAAGAGCGTACAGGCGCAACTACATACTTAAAATTTAAGCTTTATTTGTGACAGTTGCCCTTAGTCCTAATCCTGCCGAAAAACTTTTTTTATTATGAATTAGACTTAGAAATAATTTGTCAAGTCCCAAAAGTTATAAATTTAAGTGGGAGCACAGTGTGTAGTTTTTGATACTGAGAACAGTTTCTCAAAAGAATGCAACTGTAGAAAAGTTCCAAACCCTGATAATTATCAGTAGTCCGACTTTTAAAATCTAAAATCTAGAATCTAAAATCTAAAATCTAAAATTGTATGAGATTCAGGGACGATCGCCCTTAACAGTCTCTCCTCAAATATCAAGTTCAGCAATTAGCTGCTTAATTAAGCATGAATTTTAGTTACAGTTAACCTAATTTGTCATACCCCAAAAGTTATAAATTTAATTTAAGTCAAAGTTTTTAGCTTTTGATCCGAGGCGCAGGGACGATCGCCCCTAACACTATTTCCTTAAATATCAAGTTTACCAACGAGATGCTTAATTAGAGAAATATTCGGTCGGCACAAACGCTTCTAACACTCCTCTATTGCCCGCCGTGCAAGGATTTTTGGGTTCTTGGATGTGGACTGGTCGCCCGCTTTCCACTAGCGACGGCTAGATACCAATTGCACCCTGCCGGCATCCATTTCATCCATTAATAACTCTAAAGCCTCATAATCAATATCCGAGATGTACCCCAAACGGGTAAGCTCGTAGTTGATTTCGTTTTCAATGTCAGGCGTCAACTGCTTAATGTAGAGGGCTTTTTCTACAAGTTGACGGATAGCATGAGTTGCTTGCATAGTAAGTCGGAGAACTCCGTACATTTTAATTTTCCTCTGAAGTGTCGAGCAAACAGGTGATCTAGATCAGAACTAACAAGTGATTTTAATTACATTGTTTAGTTTTATTGAACAGCTAGGGCAAAGTCGATCGCAATTTTTAGAGTTAGCAAGACTAAAGCGGCTGGCCTAAATAAAAAATAGTATAGTAGCTTACGTTTCCTCCCCAAATCTTACGCAAAATTTCATAAAAAAGAGGCAATAAATAAAGATTCAGTAAAACTACTCACCAAAACTGGTCATTTTGCCTCAGATTAAGTTAGGCTCAGGGTAATCAAGTAGGTTTAGGCTTACATCCGTTTAGCACAGTAGTTGAAAATACGTAGCAATCATAGGTTTGACATATGCAGACACTTCTTGCCCATAAACCAATTACGGTGATTCGACCCCTAGACTACCTGAATGCAGCCACCTGCGGAGAATTCGGACGGCAACTAACGACAGCAATTTCAGCCCCCGGAGTGGTAGCGGTACTCGTAGATTTGGGCGCAGTAACATTTATTGACAGTGCCGGTTTGATGGCATTGGTTTCAGGCCTCAAGCAGGCGAAAAAAATGGGCCGCAGGTTTAGTCTGTGCTCGGTATCCCCCGGGATTAGGATGGTTCTGGAACTCAGCCAACTCGATCGAGTTTTTGAAATATTTGAAAATGTCGATAGCTTTGATGCCGAAAACTCCTGCGTAAAACAACACTGATAGAGCCTCCTAGGCCAGGAGAACAGGCAACAAAACACAGCACATTCGGTTAAATGCCCGAAAAGACAGACGGCTGTCGTTGGCGTGTTGGCAGATTTTAAGGTAGGCTGCTTAAGAGTCGCAAATATTTAGCGAGTCGAGCCGTGGCAGTAAAAGTCGAAGAATTACTTACAGCAGACATTAATCAGCCTGCTCGTTATCTGGGAAACGAATTGGGGGCTACGCACAAGCCTTGGGACGAAGCGTTGGTGCGCTGGGTTCTCACTTACCCAGAAGTTTATGAAGTTGGTGCTTCCAATCTGGGGCACATCATCCTTTACAACATTTTGAACGCAGGGCCAAGACAGTTGTGCGATCGGGCTTATTTGCCCGCCCCTGACTTGGCAGCAAAACTGCGATCGACCCAAACTCCGCTGTTTGCCGTAGAATCGAGGCGATCGCTCACAGAATTTGATATTCTGGGCTTCAGCCTCAGCTACGAACTCGGAGCCACAAACATTCTGGAAATGCTGGATTTAGCCGGCATTCCCCTAACTTGGCAAGAAAGAGCGACTAATCGCCAAAACGGTCAAATGCCGCTGATTTTTGCTGGCGGGCAAACGGCAACTTCCAATCCTGAACCCTACGCGGACTTTTTTGACTTCATCGCTTTGGGAGATGGAGAAGAATTGCTGCCAGAAATTGGCTTGATTTTGGCAGAAGGCAAAACAAATAATTTGAGCCGAGAAGCATTGCTGCTGGATTTAGCGCAAATTCCCGGCGTCTACGTCCCGCAATTCTACGATATGGCGGCCGACGGTTCTGTTCATCCCAACCGCCCCCAAGTTCCAGAACGAATTCTGCGCCGCGTGGCAACTCCCATACCAGCTTATTCGATCGGCCTGGTTCCCTACGTCCAGACAGTACACGACAGACTGACAGTAGAAATCCGCCGGGGGTGCACCCGCGGGTGTCGCTTCTGTCAGCCGGGAATGCTGACTCGCCCCGCGCGCGATGTCGAACCGCAGCAAGTCGTAGAGGCGATCGAACAGGGGATGCAAGCGACCGGGCACAGCGAGTTTTCCCTGCTTTCCCTCAGTTGTTCCGACTATCTGGCACTCCCAGCAGTCGGGATGGAAATCAAAAATCGCCTGAAAGATAAAAATATTTCTCTGTCTCTACCCAGCCAGCGGGTTGACCGATTTGACGATAATATTGCCGACATTCTCGGCGGTACGCGACAAGGCGGTTTGACTTTTGCGCCGGAAGCTGGTACTCAGCGGATGCGCGACATCGTTAACAAAGGTTTGACCAACGAAGAATTGCTTCGGGGTGTCAAAACTGCGGTCGATCGCGGCTGGGATAAAATCAAGCTGTATTTTATGATCGGTTTGCCCGGAGAAACCGATGAAGATGTTGTGGGCATCGCCGAAACAGTCCGCTGGCTGCACAGGGAATGCAGGCTCGATGGCCGCCGGGGACTGATTTTTAACTTGACAATTTCTAATTTTACGCCTAAGCCTCACACTCCTTTTCAGTGGCACTCGGTTTCTACTGCTGAGTTTTCCCGCAAGCAAAAACTCCTGAAGGGAGAATTTCGCGGGATGCGGGGCGTCAAGGTGAATTACACTGATGTGCGGATTTCGGCAATGGAGGATTTTGTCGGACGGGGCGATCGACGTTTGGCTGCTGTAGTCCGCCGCGCTTGGGAACTTGGCGCGGGTATGGATGCGTGGTGGGAAAGCTTGGATCAGGCTTACAAAGCTTGGACTCAGGCGATCGATGAATCGGGCCTTACCTGGAAATACCGCCAAGTCGAAAGCGGCGAGTGGAATCTTTTTGAGAAGGAAGAGGAGAAGGAAGAAGGAAGTTCGGCAACGGATTCTGTAACGGATGTAACGGATGTAACGGATGTAACGGATGTCAGTCCGATGGAAGTCGGAAGAAGGGAGAAGGAAGAAGGAAGAGGGAAGAAGGAAGAAGGAAGAGAAATTAAGGAAGATTTTTTCACTTCTGGCCCTCTCCCCCTCTCCCCCTCCCCCTCTCTTTCTCTCGATCAGGCCCTGCCTTGGGATCACTTAGATACGGGGATCGACAAAAACTGGCTGAAAATTGACTTGCAAAAGGCTTTAGAAGCAGCGACGGTTCCTGACTGTTCCTTTGAAGGCTGTTCGCGCTGCGGGGTGTGTGGCACCGATTTCGGACACAATGTGGTTGTGGATGCGCTGCCAATTCCTGAGTTTGCCGGGGAGTTTGTTCCGAATACGGAGCGGAAACAGCGTTTGCGGGTTTGGTTCGGGAAGGTGGGCGATATGGCTTTGGTTGGTCATTTGGATTTGATCCGCTTGTTCGATCGAGTAGTCCGCAGAGCCGATTTGCCGATTTCGTTTACGGGCGGGTTTCACCCAAACCCTCGGATTTCTCTGGCAAATGCTCTGCCTCTGGGTGTTACCAGCACTGGGGAAATTGCCGACTTTGAGCTCACTGAGTCGATCGATATTGAGAGTTTTCGGGAAAAGTTGGCCGCTAAGCTGCCGGAAAATATTCCGATTTACAAGGTTGAGTCGATCGATCTCAAGGCTCCTTCTGCTAACCAGTTGTTAGAAGCAGCGGAGTACGTAATTACTGTGGCCTCCGCAGGCTCGTTGACAGAAAATGGCGAATTAGACCGGGAAAATGCTGCTCCTGTCTCCGTGGCTCCTGATGCCAACTGGGAAGCTTGGGTCAAGACGATCGCCGAAACCGAGGCTTTTTGGCGGGTGCATACTACTAAGTCGGGAAAGACGCAGAATGTCAATTTGCGCGAAAGGCTGCACAAACTAGAACTTGTAGAGCAGAAACCAGACAGCAGCACAAGAGCCTCTGGTGCTACATCCGAAGGTAGAGCAGTCTTGCGCTTTACCGGGAGTTGTCGCAGCGATGGCAACTTGCTAAAGCCAGAACATATTGTTTTCATGCTCGAACAAGTCAGCCAGCAGGAAATTCAGCTTCTGCAGGTTGAGCGTAGTCAGCTAATCCTGGGTTATGGTTAAGATAGGGAAGCCGTGGTGGAATATTTCACCTTCGGCTCTCGATCGGGATGTGTCGTTTCACGCTATAATCGCTTGTTATGGAAGCCGCGGCGGCTCGAGCGCTTTAGTCGCTCGCCGCCCTCGTCAACCAGCAACGCGGGCTGGGTGCAAATTGCTTCTGTTCAAGACTTCAAGCCTTTTTGTTGTACATTCACGGGCTAAATCTAGCGCTAAACCCGCAGGAGCGGGGTCTGAACCAAATTTAGCGATTAATTTCGATCGATCGACTGGTTGTCGGTGGTCGGCTTATTCAAAAATCTCACGGTTCAAACCGCAGAGCGGGTATTCAACAATAGATGTTTTTGACGGGTCAAAAAACGGAGATAAGTCCCCGACTTAAGTCGTGGAGAACCAAAAGTTTGAGATTTTAGATTAAAGTTCCAGCTCCCAGATTTATCTGTGGAGTAAATCTAAAATCTCAAACCTAAAATCTAAAATCGACTGACCCGTCAAAAAACGGAGATAAGCCCCCGACTTAAGTCGTGCAGAACCAAAAATTTTAGATTTTATACTTTAGTTCAATCTCCCAGATTCATCTGTGGAGTAAATCTAAAATCTAAAATCTAAAATTTAACATCTAAAATCGACTGACCCGTCAAAAAACGGAAATAAGCCCCCGACTTAATTCGTGCAGAACCAAAAATTTTAGATTTTAGACTCTAGTTCAATCTCCGAGATTCATCTGTAGAGTAAATCTAAAATTTAAAATCTAAAATCGACTGACCCGTCAAAAAACGGAGATAAGCCCCCGACTTAATTCGTGGAGAACCAAAATTTTAGATTTTAGACTAAATTTCAATCTCCGAGATTCATCTGTGGAGTAAATCTAAAATCTAAAATCTAAAATCTAAAATCGACTGACGAGGTTTTAGGCTTGGCAGGGGCGGAGGTTGCAGTCGAATGCCAAGCTGGGGTATGTTGAGTGCGATGGCACAAGAATTCAACAAAAGTCTAGGCGCTTTCACTCCTACCTACTTTCGCTCAAAACCAGCCCTCTACCACCACGCAAGCGGAGTTATCAGTTCGTAGTGTTAAGTTGTGTGTTAAGAAATTGGTACGGTGTCAATGAATTTATTCGCTGAGTTCAAAGGAAGAGTTGTAAGTGTTGAATTTTGAGTATTGATTTCGCAATTCTCAACTCAAATCTCAATATTGCTAACTCGATAAAAGCCTCCTTATTTCAATCTCTCAGATTTATCTGCTGAGCATAACTCATAACTCTGTAAGGGCGGGTTTAACTACTTTATCTGTAACAGTTAACAGTGAACAGTCAACAGTTAACAGTGAACGGTCAACAGTTAAATTTTCTTCCACCCTGCACCAACTCACAGCTAATAACTCTTCAAGCCACTACTAATTACAGTGAAAGTCAGAGGCACTATGAGTGCGTAAGTGTCTCTAACTTGCTGCCAGTTTTGTGAGGAAATTGAATGACAAAGCAGATAGTTATAGCAGAGCAGCATCGCATTGCTGCCGTCTTTTCAGAAGATCAAATCCAAGAACTTGTGGTAGCCACAGGCAGCCACCAAGTCAGTGACATTTACTTGGGAATTGTTGAAAATGTACTTCCTGGGATAGATGCGGCATTCGTCAATATTGGCGATCCAGAACGTAACGGGTTTATGCACGTCACAGACCTCGGCCCGCTGCGCCTTAAACGCTCGGCAGGAGCAATTACAGAACTCCTGACCCCCCAGCAGAAAGTGGTGGTACAGGTAATGAAAGAACCGACGGGCAGCAAAGGCCCCCGGCTGACAGGCAACATTACCCTGCCGGGCCGCTATTTGGTATTGATGCCCTACGGCAGGGGAGTCAATCTCTCGCGGCGGATCAAGTCGGAAGCGGAGCGCAACCGCCTCAGAGCCCTGGCTATTTTGGTGAAACCAGCCGGGATGGGGCTGCTGGTACGCACTGAAGCTGAAGGGATGACGGAAGAAGCGATCATGGAAGATTTGGAAGTCCTCCAGAAACAGTGGGAAGCCGTTCAACTCGAAGGCGGTACTTCGCGGGCGCCGGCACTGCTCAACCGGGATGACGATTTTATCCAGCGGGTGCTGCGAGATATGTTCAGCGGTGACGTGAATCGGATTGTGGTGGACTCGCAAAATGGAATTAAGCGGGTGAAGCAGCAGTTGATGAGCTGGAACGGCGGTAAACTTCCTGCGGGAGTTTTGATCGACCACCACCGAGAGCGCGCCTCGATTTTAGAATTTTTCCGGGTTAACGCTGCGATTCGAGAAGCCCTCAGACCGAGGGTGGATTTGCCTTCGGGCGGTTATGTGATTATCGAGCCGACTGAGGCGCTGACGGTGATCGATGTCAACTCTGGCTCGTTTACTCGATCGGCGACGGCTCGGGAAACGGTACTCTGGACAAATTGCGAAGCAGCAACGGAAATTGCTAGACAACTGCGGTTACGCAATATTGCCGGGGTGATTATTGTTGACTTTATTGACATGGAATCCCGCCGCGATCAGTTGCAGGTGCTGGAACATTTCAATAAAGCTCTCAAAGCTGACAAAGCTCGGCCGCAAATCGCTCAACTGTCGGAATTGGGGCTGGTAGAACTGACCCGCAAGCGCCAAGGTCAAAATATTTACGAGTTGTTCGGCCACAGTTGCCCTACTTGCAGCGGGCTCGGTCATCTGGTGCAACTCCCCGGAGAAGAAGACTTCGCCGCAGCGGTGCGGGAATCGGCCGATCGCACTGTTGCTACCTCGAACCGCGTTTTGTTGAATTTGCCAGAAGGATTGGAACGCCGCAGCTTGACGCCTGTGGCGGCTGCAACTCCTGCCCCGGTGCGGGAAGAACGCCCCCCCGAACCTGCTCGGGCTGCTTGGGAACCTCAGAGCGAAAGTGTGGATTTTGAGACCGGCAGCAATGCCTCGCCTTTGGACTTGCTCAACCATCCCAGCTATCAGGATTTGGGGAACGGAACCAGACGCCGCCGCCGCCGCCGGATTGGCGAAGAGCCTTTTGCTCTCCCGGCGGAGGAGGAACCGGTACGCAGCAAGTTGCGGCTGCCGAATACTTCGAGCGCGCCCGTCGCGGATACGCGCTCTGAGTATCTGGCACCCCCCGGCATCCGGGCCGCGTCGGAGGGCTTCGGGCTGGTGAATATGGCGACTGTGGGCAGGCGCGAGGATTTCGATCGCGTGCGTCCGGCTAAGTCTGAGTTGATGAAGCCGATGGTGGAGCCTCCAGAGGTGATTTCGGTGGAAATGACGCCAGAGGAGCAGGATGTTTATGCTCTGATGGGGGTTTCTCCTTTGGTGCTTACCGATCGCAGCGTGAAAAATCCTAAGAATGCGATCGTTTCGGTAACTCTCCCGGGAGCGGCCCCGAACAAGCCACCTTTCGAGCAGCTCGAATTTGAATTTGAAGCGGCGGCGCCTGCAGAGAATGTTGAGGAACGGGATTATTATCCAGAAAGATCGGTAGTTGAGCCTGTTTTTTCTGAGGATGATGATAATGATGAGGCCCAAATTTATGGCGAGAGTTCGATCGACGAAACTGATGATTTTGATCGGATTGAGGAACCCAGCGATGTGATGGGCGAATCCTATGAGCCGATCGAACTCAATGAACCGATCGAATCCCATGAGCCGATCGAATCTTATGAGCCGATCGAATCTTATGAGCCGATCGAATCCCATGAGCCGATCGAACTCAATGAGCCGATCGAACCCAGCCAACCCAGCGAACCCAGCGAACCGGAGGAGCCTGCTATCAACCGTCGCCGCCGCCGCCGCTCGTCAGCCGTTGTGGATGAGTGATATGAAGTCAGAGGGAAGAGGGAAGAAGTCAGAGGGAAGAGGGAAGAAGGAAGAAGTAGAAATTTTTACTCTCTTCCCATCTTTCCATCTTCCCCTTTCCCCCTCTCCCTCGAACGCTCTAGTAATTGCGGGTGTGGATGAAGTCGGACGAGGCGCTTTGTTCGGGCCGGTGGTGGCTGCTGCCTGCATTTTGCCCGACGAAGTTCTCGATGAATTAGCAAGTTGCGGGGTGCGCGACAGCAAGCAGTTGAGTGCCGCAGCCCGGAGTCGGTTAGCCGTAAAAATCCGGGCTGTGGCGGTTGACTGTCAAATTGGTGTGGCTTCGGTGCCAGAGATCGATCGCCTCAATATTTTGCAGGCTTCTTTGTTGGCGATGAAACGGGCGATTTTGAAGTTGAAGGTGACGCCGGATTTGTGTTTGGTTGATGGGAATCAAAGAATTCCCAATTTGGCGATCGAGCAAGAGACGATGATTAAGGGTGATGCGCGATCGATTCAGATTGCTGCTGCTAGTATTGTGGCGAAAGTTTGGCGCGATGAATTAATAGTACGTTTGGCTGTTAAGTTTCCTGAATATGACTTGACAAACAACAAAGGATATGGTACAGCTAAACATAAATTGGGGTTGGAACGTTACGGGCGATCGGCTTTTCACCGACAATCTTTTAGTCCCTGTCGAAGATAGCTAGTTGTAGTCAATAATACAAGTCAGGTTAAATAGACATAATTCCGCTGGAAAAAAGCGACTGTTCAAGAGGGTGCAGGTTACCATACCTTACATAAAAATTAACATTCTCAAAATCACCCCAAATGTTAAAAATTGAAGGCTACGAGATTCTAGATCGAATTTACGAAAGCCAAAATTCAACGGTTTATCGAGGCATTCGCGAACAGGACAATCAACTTGTTATCTTCAAAATGCTCGAGCAAGATTATCCAGAGCCTGCTGAACTTACCCGCTACAAGCAGGAATACGAAATTACTTGCAATCTCCAAAATCTAGAAGGATTCCTCAAAGTTTATAGCCTACATGAGTATAAAAGAACCCTAGTCATTATCTTTGAAGATTATGGCGGCACTTCTTTAGAAATGTTAAAGGATAACCCTGTAGAAACGCCAAAGATTTCATCTTTACAGCACTTCCTCCGCATCGCTATTCAAACAGCAGAGATTTTGGCTCAAATTCATGGTGCCAAAATTATTCACAAAGACATTAACCCCGCCAATATCCTGCTCAATCCAGAAACCGGGCAAGTCAAAATTATCGATTTTGGCATTGCTACCGTCTTCACCCGCGAAAATCCTACCCTAAAAAACCCCAATATTTTAGAAGGTACATTAGCCTATATTTCTCCAGAACAAACTGGAAGGATGAACCGTTCTCTCGATTATCGAACCGACTTTTACTCTTTGGGCGTTACCTTCTACGAACTCCTCACCGGACAACTTCCATTTGCCGCTGACGATGCTTTGGAGTTGGTACATTGCCACATCGCCAAACAACCAGTACCGCCGCATCAGGTTAATCCAGAAATTCCCCACATTATTTCTGATATCGCACTCAAACTGATGGCAAAAACAGCCGAGGATCGATATCAAAGTGCCTGCGGAATCAAAGCAGATTTAGAAAAATGTTTGAACCAATTACAGACAAAGGGCAAAATAGAATCGTTCCCCCTTGGCAGTCAAGATATTTGCGACAAGTTCCAAATTCCCCAGAAACTTTACGGACGTGAGGCAGAAGTTGCAGATTTACTAGCAGCCTTCGATCGAGTTAGCAAAACCGAAAATAATCAGCAATCCCGTAAAGAATTAATGCTGGTTGCTGGTTATTCTGGCATCGGCAAGTCAGCACTGGTATCCGAAGTTTATAAACCGATAACCAAGGCTAGAGGCTATTTTATCGCTGGAAAGTTCGACCAATTTCAGCGCAATATTCCTTACTCTGCTCTTGTCAGTGCTTTCTCGGGATTAGTGCGACAATTATTGACCGAAAGCGAAGAACAGCTTAATCAATGGCGAGAAAAATTATTAGATGCTTTTGGTGCTAACGGTCAAATCATTATTGATGTAATTCCCGAAGTTGCATTGATTGTGGGCCAACAGCCGGCATTGCCGGAATTAGGCGCAATTGAATCGCAAAATCGCTTTAATCTTATCTGTGGCAATTTCATTCGGGTATTTTGCTCAAAAAAGCATCCTTTAGTCATTTTTCTGGACGATTTGCAGTGGGCAGATACTGCCACCCTCAAATTAATCCAACTGATGATGGCGGATGCAGATACCCAATATTTATTTTTGATTGGAGCTTATCGAGACAACGAAGTCAATTCCACTCATCCCTTGATGGTGACTCTGGAAGCAATCCGCTCCGATCAAGTATCTGTCGTCAACCAGATTACCCTTGTACCTTTAGCGCAAAAACATATCAATGAATTGATTGCTGATACGTTACAATGCGATGGTTTTTCGGTTCGATCTTTAGCAGAACTAATCCTGAAAAAAACCCGGGGTAATCCTTTTTTTGTGAGTGAACTGTTAAAAACGTTATATGCTGAAAACCTGCTAAGCTTCGATTTTATCGATCGCACTTGGCACTGGGATATGGTTCAGATTGAGGCGAGGGCAATTACTGACAATGTGGTAGAATTAATGATTGCCAAACTCAACAAATTGCCGTCAACCGCTCAGCAGGTATTGCGTTTTGCAGCTTGTATAGGTGCAGAGTTTGACTTAAGCACTCTATCAATTATTTGCGAGCGATCGCCCGCTGAAATTTTCTCCGCTCTGAAAGAGGCAATTCAGTCTGAGTTGATTTTTACTTTCTCAGAATTAGATACTCAACTGTTAATTCAACACTATAAATTTGGACACGATCGCATCCAACAAGCAACTTATTCTTTGATTGACGAGTCAGAAAAACAAGCCATCCATTTACAAATTGGTCGCCTGTTGCTCAAGAATAGTTCGCCCGAAACACGATCGAAAAAAATATTTGAAATTGTCGATCATCTCAATCTTGGGATAGGGGCAAGCACGGCAGTACAGCCCCTACTAACCCATCAACAAGAGCGAAACGAAATTGCCCAACTAAATTTGATAGCCGGCCAGAAAGCCAAAGCAGCGACGGCTTACACTGCGGCGGTTCAATATTTGAACACAGGCTTAAGCCTCTTAACCGAAGAAAGTTGGCAAACGCAGTATGACTTAACCCTCAATCTCTATCAAGAAACAGTAGAGGCTCAATATTTAAACACCAAATTTCACCAGGCAGAAACATTAGCTGAAGTTATCTTGGAACGAGCAATAAATCAGCTAGACAGGGTAAAAGCTTACGAACTTAAAGTGCAAATTTATACCGCTCAAAATCAGCCACTTAAAGCAATAGAAACGGGTTTAGAAGCATTGAAATTACTGGAAATTTCTCTGTCGAGAGCGGAAGATAGTAACGTAGAGCTGCCAACACTGATGGACTTAGAAAGCTTCCCGCAAATGACTGACCCTGCTCAACTAGCAGCCATGCGGATTTTAATGTCTATTTCTCCCTCAGCTTTATTTGCGAAACCCGGAGTTTTAGTGTTAATTATGTTGACAATGGTTAACCTGACTATTCAAAAAGGTTATTCAGCCTTGGCTGCTTATGCTTATGTTGGGTATGCTGTTATCTGTTCGGGAAAAGGCAACATAGAAACTGGATATCACGCCGGAAAATTGGCACTGAAGCTAGTAAATATATATCATGCTACCGAACTAAAAGCGAAAGTTTATAACTTATTTTGTTCTTTCGTTAAACACTGGAAAGACCCCGAAAAAAGCAGTCTTTCTCTGCTCCTAGAGGGAAGTAAAAGCGGACTGGACACAGGAGACAATGAGTACGCCTGTTATTGTATTAAAGCTTATTGTATCACCCTATTTTTGACGGGAGAAGGACTAGAATCTGTCGCCTCAAAAATGCAGCAATCCTGCGAACAATTATGGAAGCTTAAACAGGAATATGCTCTCTACCAGACTAATATCTGGCGGCAAGTTACCTTAAATCTTTTGGAAACAACTGCCACCCCATCTCGTTTGCTGGGCGAAAGCTTTAACGAGGAGGAAATAATTCCCCGTTTGCTAGCCACGAATAACCGCACTTTGCTTTGTCTGGTTTACCTCGCCAAACTAAATCTTTCTTACTTATTCAAAGACTGTGCCGGGGCCGTAAAAAATGCGATCGCAGCCGCAGAATACATAGATTCTCTCATGGGATTTATGTATGTTGCTGTGCATAACTTCTACTATTCTCTTGCCCTGCTCGCTCAGTATTCTCCCCAATTCATGGAAAACTTGGAGCAAGTCGAATTAAACCAGGAGCAAATGAAGCAATGGGCAGAGCTGGCCCCGTTCAATTTCCAGCATAAATACGACCTAGTAGAAGCAGAAACAGCGCGAGTATTGGGAGATAATTGGCAAGCAGCAAAACTTTACGACCGAGCGATTAAAGGAGCAAGAGACAGCGGATATATTCAATATGAAGCTTTAGCCTATGAGCTAGCAGCAGAATTTTATCTGGAAAGCGGTATGGAGGAGATTGCCCAAACCTATCTCAAAGGAGCACACTACGGCTATACTCGCTGGCAAGCTAGGGCAAAAGTTGAGGATTTAGAAGCAAGATATCCACAATTACAGGCTAAATCTGCGGGAACCATTGGTAAAAACACAGGCACGAGCATCGCCACTTCTCAGACTACTACAGGAGCGGGTACAGCTTTAGATTTAGCGACAGTTATCAAAGCCTCTCAAGCCATTGCTGGTGAAATTGTGCTAGAGAAATTACTCCGAAACTTGATGAAAATTATGATTGAGAATGCTGGCGCACAGGTGGGCTACTTGTTGTTGGAATCTCATGGTAAACTACTGATTGAAGCATCCGGTGCAGTTGATTGCGACAGCATCAATTTATTGCAGTCAATCCCATTGGAAAGCAGTAATTTACTGTCACTATCAGTGATTAATTATGTAAGTCGGACTCACAAAGATGTTGTTTTAAATGATGCTACTCGTGAAGGTAAATTTACTAAGGACACTTATATAAAGGCACATAAAACTAAATCAATCCTCTGCGTTCCTCTGCTCAAACAGAATCAGCTTATTTCAATAATTTACTTAGAAAATAACCTGGTAACAGGTGCATTTACTCCCGACAGAGTAGCCCTGTTAAAAGTCTTGTCCTCCCAAGCTGCCATCTCGATAGAAAATGCCCAACTCTATACCAACTTAGAAGCAAAAGTAGAAGAACGCACTCAAGAATTATCACAAGTTTTAAGCAATCTCGAAGCCACCCAAGAAGGATTGATTCAATCAGAAAAAATGGCAGCTTTAGGACAACTTGTGGCCGGAGTGGCCCACGAAGTTAACACTCCCCTGGGTGCAATTCGCTCCTCGGCAGGAAATGTTTCTAAGTTCTTGAATCAAACTTTAGAACAGTTGCCCGCACTTTTTCAATCTCTCTCCCCAGAAGAAGCACAGAATTTCTTGAGTTTACTTCAGCGTTCCCTCCAACAAGAAGCAAGCTTATCAACAAAAGAAGAACGCAAATTAAAGAGAGCTTTGAGAACCCAACTGCAAGAATTAGAGATTGATAGTGCCGATACCGTAGCCGATCGCCTAGTGATCATGGGGGTTTATAATGAAATAGATGCCTTTGTCCCGTTGTTGCAAAGATCCGATAGTTTACATCTCTTAGAAATCGCCTACAAACTTTCCGAATTAAAAAGAGGCATCGCTACTATCAACACAGCCACAGACAGAGCATCAAAAGTAGTTTTTGCCTTAAAAACTTATGCCCGCTACGAACAGTCTGGCGAAAAAACAGCAGCCAGTATTACAGGAGGTATTGAAACTATCTTAACCCTGTATCAAAATCTCCTAAAACAGGGAGTGGAGGTCATCAAAAACTATGCCGAAATCCCGCCCATACTGTGCTATCCAGACGAACTTAATCAAGTTTGGACGAATTTAATTCACAATGCTTTGCAAGCAATGGATTATCGAGGCACGCTAACAATTGAGTTAACGACTGAAGATGACCAGGCTAAGATTAGCATTAGCGACAGCGGTCACGGGATACCAGAAGAGATAAAAGCGAAAATATTTGACCCGTTTTTTACTACTAAATTGGCAGGAGAAGGAAGCGGATTGGGACTCGATATTGTCAAGAAGATTGTTGAGAAACATCAGGGAAAAATTGAAGTAGAATCAATTCCAGGCAAAACTACATTTAATGTTTTTCTGCCAATGAGCGCTGTATAAGCAGGTCAAGGAACTCGCAAACTATATAAGGTAGTAAGCCGATCGGATTTGCTTGGTTGCGCCTAAGCTGCAATCTACCCCATTGATAGGATTTCAAAAATTAAAGCGTTTTGAGGCCCATAACTCCGATCGAACCGGAAACGGATGTAAAACAGCAGTACGATGGGCTATGCTCAGCTAAGCTACTACCCATATAAGTTTCTTCGTTTCGGCGACTGGGGGGAGGGGGAGAGGATGGGGCGAGCAGTTGACTTGTGACCCCGCCCAAAAACGGATACAAGCCCCGACAGGATTCGTGGAGAGGCAAAAATTTTAGACCCTTGTTCAAGCTCCCAGATTCATCTGTGGAGTCAATCTAAAATCCTTCGACTGAGCGCTCACGCCGAAGTCTCAAATCTCAAATTTAAAATAGACTGACATCTTCAGATAAGATGGGGTCTACTAATATACTTTACTACTTTGACTACTTTGACTACTTTTGCTACTAATAACAATTAAAAAGGAGAAAAAATAGATGTCGAAACCAGTTATTTTGTGCGTTGACGATGAGAGAATGGTATTAGACAGTCTCAGGACGCAGCTAGCAGCAGAATTTGGGAATGCCTACACCTACGAAGGAGCAGAAGATGCTGAGGAGGCTTTAGAGGTAATCAGCGAACTCTATGACGAAAAAATTACCCTTATTCTGATTATCTGTGATTGGTTAATGCCCGGTATTAAGGGAGATGAGTTGCTGATTCGCATTCACCAAAACTACCCCCATGTTATAAAAATTATGCTGACAGGTCAAGCCGATCAAGTAGCAATTGACCGAGCGAAAAAACAGGCTAACCTCCATTCTTGCTTATCTAAACCTTGGTTAGAATCCGAGTTGCTGGAAACTATTAAATCTGGTTTATCTAAACTATGAGTCAACAGGTAATTATCTGTGTCGATGATGAGAAAACTGTACTCAGGAGCCTCAAAGCAGAACTGCAAGAGGCTGTTGGCAATGATTATATAATCGAAATTGCCGAAGGGGGGCAAGAAGCCTTAGAGCTAATTGAAGAATTGCTAGAGGATGGGGATGAAATTCCTTTAATTATTTCCGACCACATTATGCCTGACATGAAGGGAGACGAGCTGTTGAAACAGGCTCATATAATTTCGCCTAAAACTATAAAAATTATGCTGACGGGGCAAGCAGATATTGAGGCGATAACCAATGCTATCAACTCTGCAAACCTGTATCGTTATATTACCAAACCTTGGCAAGCTGAAGATTTGAAATTGACGGTTAGAGAAGCGCTAAATAGTTATCTTCAAGATAAACAACTGGCACAACAAAATGCCCAACTTCAGCAAATGAATCAGGAGTTGGTAGAGTTCAACTGCGAGCAGGCGGTACTGATTGCTAAACTCCACGAAAACGAAAGTCGCTTGACACAGTTTTTGGAAGCAATGCCGATTGGTGTGGGTGTGCTGGATGCCGACGGCAAACCTTACTACATCAATCGGAAAGCAAAAGAGATATTTGGTAAAGGAGTTGTGCCGGATACCAGTTCCAAGCAATTGTCAGAGGTTTATCAACTCTATCAAGCAGGCACAAATCAAAATTATCCTACGGAAAATTTACCCAGCGTGCGTGCGTTGAAGGGGGAAAGTGCTACGGCTGACGATGCCGAAGTTCATCAAGGCGACAAGATTATTCCCCTAGAAATCTTCGCTACTCCAATCTACGATCAACAAGGAAATATTGTTTATGCTATCACCACTCTTCAAGATATCACGGAACGCCAAGAAGCTGAGGCAGAACGCCAAAAGTTCATCGAGGATCTCTTTGAGGTCAATTGCAATTTGGAACTTTCACTGGATGCAGAATTAGAAATTGCGGAGGCCACAAGTCGCTTTGTACCCAAAGAGTTGTTAGCTTTTTTGGGATGTGACAGTATTGTTGATATTAAATTGGGAGAAGCGGTGGAGTTGGAAATGTCGGTTTTGTTTTCTGACATCCGCGATTTCACTACTCTCTCGGAACAAATGACACCGACAGAAAATTTCAAATTTATAAATTCTTATCTGAGTCGAATGGAACCGCTGATTGTGGAAAACCAGGGGTTTATTGATAAATATATTGGCGATGCAATTATGGCTTTGTTTAGCGAGGGGGCGGATGATGCTGTGAAAGCGGGAATTGCCATGCTGCATACTCTTGCTGAATACAATCGAGATCGCGCTTCTGTGGGTTATGTGCCAGTTGAGATTGGGGTGGGAATCAATACGGGTTCTTTGATTCTGGGTATAGTGGGCGGCAAAAACCGGATGGACGGTACTGTGATTAGCGATGCGGTTAATTTGGCTTCTCGGATTGAAAGTTTGACGAAGAATTACGGGGTGTCGCTGTTAATTACTCAGCAGACTTTCGATCGCTTGAGAAATCCGGGTGATTATGCAATTCGGGTAATTGATAAAGTTCAGGTTAAGGGTAAGTCTGAATGGGTGACTGTTTATGAAGTTTTTGATGCGGATTTGCCGGAAGTTAAAGCGGGGAAGTTAGCGACTTTGCAAGTGTTTATTGAGGCTTTGTCTTTGTACAATATGAATAGTTTTAGGGAAGCTTCGGCACTTTTTGCGGATTGTTTTCGCCAAAATCCGGGGGATAATGTGGCTCGAATTTATTTGGAAAGGTGTAATTAAGGAAGAAGGAAGTTCGGCAACGGCTTCGCTCGACGGATGTAACTGATGTAACGGAGGGAAGGAAGTTTGTCAGCGGATTCGCTCGACGGATGTAACGGATCGGAGCAAGAAGCAATAAAAGCCAGGGTTTGAGCAATACATAACTTATGCAAAATTTCTATATGTAGGGCTCCATGCACACCCCACCTTACCGCTTTAGTCCGATCGAGTTTTATGAGAACTTTAGTCCTCACTACAAACCGCGACTCGTTATCGGAAATGCGATCGCCCCGATCGCACTTTAGGATTGTTCGATCGGTTGTTCGATCGGTTGTTCGATCGGCAATTCTATGATAAACTCTGCTCCGTGGCCGAGTGCAGACACGCAGCTAAGTGTGCCACCGTGTTCTTGGATAACTTTGTAGGAAATTGACAGGCCTAAACCGGTGCCTTTGTCGGCGGGTTTGGTGGTAAAAAAAGCCTCGAATAACTGCTGGGAAACTTCTTCTGGCATACCGGGGCCGTTGTCAGAAATCCTAATTACAGCATTGGAGTTTTGGACTTCTGTTCTAATTTTAATCTTGCTGCGGTTAACTTTGACTTCGCCAACTGAACGCCCTTCGTTGTATTCCTCGATCGCGTCGATCGCATTTCCGATCAAATTCATAAATACCTGATTGATTTTGCCGGCATAACACTCAACCAAAGGCAAATTTCCATAGTCCTTAATTACCGCAATTTCGGGATAGTTGCCTCTGGCTTTCAGGCGGCTTTGCAGAATCAGCAACGTTCCTTCAATCCCTTCGTGCAGGTTAACTTTGCTCATTTGAGAATCGTCTTTGCGAGAGAAATTTCTGAGCGATCGCACGATTTCCCGAATGCGATCTGCCCCAACCTGCATTGAAGACATCGCTTTCGGCAAATCTTCTAGCAGAAACTCTAGCTCGATATCCTTAATTTTATCTTGAATTGCTGCCGACGGCTGCGGGCACTGCTGCTGGTACATATCGAGCAAATTCAGCAAATCTTCCGTGTAGTGGCCGACGTGAACGAGATTGCCACAAACGCTGCTAACGGGATTGTTAATTTCGTGAGCGACACCCGCTACCATTTGACCTAGAGTAGACATTTTCTCAGTGTGAATCAATTGAGCTTGAGTTTGCTGCAATTCGTGCAAAGTATTTTCGAGTTGAAGTTTTTGTTGGGTTAACTCTGTTTGCGATCGCCGCAAAGCTTCTTCACTGCGTTTCTGCTCAGAAATATCAGTAATTAAGCCTTCCAAAGCTATCAACTCTCCCGAGTCGGAAAACACTCCCAAACCTTGCTCCCAAACCCATTTTAATTCCCCATTTTTAGAAGTAATTCGGTAATTTAGCTGATAGGGTCGATTTTCTTGCAACGCAACTTGTACGGCATTCCACAAAATATCGCGATCGTCCGGGTGAGTCAATTCCGATAGAGAAACTTCCCTAGTGCCGATAAATTCTTCAGGAGAATAGCCTGCTAACTGATAGCAACCTTCGCTGACAAACTCCATACTGCGATCGGCATCGTTGCGAAAACGGTAGGCCATTCCCGGCAAATTGCTCATCAGCGTCGCCAACGCCCGCTGGCTTTCCCGTAGGGCTTCTTCGGCGTGTTTGCGATCGGTAATATCCGTCATCACCGCTAGCATACAGAGTTCGCCGTCCAAATTAATCAACTCTGCAGACAGCAAACACACCACCACCGATCCAGACTTCATGCGAAACTCGCATTCCTGATTGCGAACCACACCTTGTTCGTGCAAACGTTGCCTAAAATTAAGTCTGTCTTGAGGCCTTACCCAAATATTTAACCCCGGTACTGTATTGCAAGTCGTTTCTTCTAAAGCGTAACCAGTCATCGACAAAAAACTATCATTAACTTCAATAAAACGACCCTCTGAAAAAGTAGTAATAATCATCGAATCGGGACTTGAGCGAAAAGCCTTAGAAAACTTTTCTTCCGACAATCTCAACTTTTTAATAGCCTCTTCCAACTGACTTGTCCGCTCTTTAACCCGGCATTCCAATACCTCGTTAGCCTGCTTCAGGGCCTCCTCAGCCTGCACTCGATAAGTGATATCGCGCACCACGCCTTGCAGCCCCATTTTGCCGCCAATATCCATAGAAGTTAGCAGCACTTCCGCCGGAAACTCATAACCGTCCAAACGGCAGTGCCGCCAGTCAAAACGGCAATTTCCCGATCGCACAGCCGTATTAACTCGCTCTTTATAAAGACTCAGAGAATCTTGTCCGTCCGGTTGCAGCGGCGGGCTGAAATCCGAAAGATGCTTGCCGCAAAACTCCGATAGAGTGCTGCAGCCAAATAACTCTAAAGTTGCCGGATTGCAATCCAAAAAACCCTCTTCATCTAGCAGCATTACCGCATCAGTCGTCGATTCGTACAAAGTGCGAAACTTTTTTTCCGACGCCTGCAAAGAAGCAATCAACTGCATCTTTTCCTCAGCCGCCCGCTTTTGCTCAGTAATATCCTGCATTACTTGAGAAAAGCCCTGCAACTTTCCCCTTTCATCGCGCAAAGGAGTAACAATAATATTCGCCCAAAATCGCGATCCGTCTTTGCGAAGCCGCCAGCCTTCATTTTCGTATCGACCTTCTGCCACTGCCCTGATTAATTTTTCTCGGGGCTTGCCAATTTCCAGATCTTCTTTCGTGAAAAAACACTCGGAATTATTGCCGACTATTTCATGTGCTCTGTATCCAAAAATGCGTTCGGCACCAGAATTCCAGCTAGCTACATACCCAGCAGGATCTAACATAAATATAGCATAATCCTTAACGCCTTCAATTATTAAGCGCAGGCGTTCTTCGCTTTCTCGAAGTGCAGATTCTGCTTGCTTGCGCTGGGTGATATCTTCTACAAAACCTTCGTAGTAGAGCAATTTACCCGCTTCATCGCAGACAGCCCGCGCATTTTCCGCGATCCAAATTATTGTTCCGTCTCGGCGATAAATCTGCGACTCAAAATCCGATACGATGCCCTGTTCTTGCAAAGCAGAAACAAACTGATCGCGCCGATCGGGGTTGACGTAAAGCTGATCGCTGATATCAGTCAGACAGCCCATCAATTCTGCGGCGGAATTATATCCGTAGATGCGAGCCAAAGCTGGGTTAGCGCTGATGTAGCGACCGTCTTGGGTTGTTTGAAAAATGCCCGACACAGCATTTTCAAACATACTATAATATTTTGCTTCCATTTGGTGCAGTGCCTCCGCGACATTCAGGCATTCTATCGTTTTATTTCCTAGTTTTTGATTTCCCACTTGTGAATACCCTGCTCTTGTGTATGAGTTGAATATTTTTGGTCTACCGCCTGCTAAATTTGAGCCGTTAGTTAGGCTGAAAGATGGTGTGTCGCAGCCGGAGACGAGTGTGTTTATTCATCTGTCCTACCGGGCTGTTAGTTGTTAGTGGTTGCTGCAGAAAGTTTAGTTGATCGGGTATTTATTTGAGGCTTGACTGGCTGTCACGCTCGCATTGGCACATCGCTCTGCCTGCGGTGCAGGTGTTCTAGCAAAACCCGTTTTTTGAAATCTCCCTGAATATATTAGCCGTTGAATACCCTGAAATAAGTTAGTAGCAAGGATGTTGTTACAAGAATAAAAGGCAGCGACTTCTACAACCGCAAGACTCTATTTTTAGGATTTGGGTGAGAGAATGATCGACTCTTAGCCGAGGCAACTAACCCGCCTGCAAGAGCTAAACGCTCGCTGTCCTTGCTGTCAGTCGATTGGAGAGTTGAGATTTTAGATTAAAGAATTGACTCCACAGATGAATCTGGGGCTCTCCTAATGTCTAAAAATTTTTGCTCTCCACAACTCCTGTCGGAAACTTTTATCGGTCTTTGGGTGCTCTGAGTTACTGTTAAGTATTATTGCTGATAGATAATACAGCAGACTGCTGGCAGTTATACGATCTGGGGTTTGTATGTAAAGTTGGCACAACAATAGGGTAATAGTTGTATCAAAAAATTCATATTCTGCTGCTGCGGGCGGAAAAATTCTGTAGCGGTGCTGGCATTTGGGCAAAAATCTGGGCCCGGGCGCGCAAAATTTGGTCGGCAAGTCTGGTAAAATCCCGATCGATTCTCGGTTTGGCCGCAAAGCTCGATCAAGCTAAATTTGACTAGAAACTAATAAATGACAGATTCTCCTCTACTAGCAACGCCAGAGTTATCCCCTGCTTCAACCCAGACGGCGGATTCTCCTGTGTGGCCAGCCCTCCTGCAACAACTATTAGACAGACAATCTCTCTCACGCGCCCAAGCAGCCGACTTGATGCAGGGATGGCTAGCAGAAGCTATTCCCCCCGTCCTCTCAGGAGCAATTTTAGCGGCCATCCAAGCCAAAGGCATCTCTGCCCAAGAAGTGGTAGGAATGGCTCAGGTATTGGGTTCTCAGTCGCTTGCAGGTGAGTCGGAGAGCGTTTTCAATTCCCAATCTCCAATCTCCAATCTCAAATTAATTGATACTTGTGGCACCGGCGGCGACGGCGCATCCACGTTTAACATTTCCACTGCTGTCGCTTTTGTGGCCGCCGCCGGCAAAGTTCGAGTCGCCAAACACGGAAATCGCTCCGCATCGAGCAAAGTGGGTTCTGCTGACGTGTTGGAAGCACTGGGAGTCAACCTCAACGCCGATCCCGCAAAGGTAAAAGCTGCGGTAGACTCTGTGGGCATCACCTTTTTATTTGCCCCTGGGTGGCATCCCGCACTTAAGGCTGTAGCGTCGCTCCGGCGCACTTTGAAGGTACGGACTGTTTTTAACCTTTTAGGGCCCCTTGTCAATCCTATGCGCCCTACAGGGCAGGTAATTGGGGTGTTCGATCCTAGTTTGGTATCAACTATTGCTCAAGCTTTGGGCGAGTTGGGGACTGAGTTAGCTGTAGTCGTTCACGGCAGAGAAAAATTGGACGAAGCGGGGTTGGGAGATGTGACTGATTTGGCCGTTTTGTCGGAGGGCAAAGTGGAACTGACTACTTTAGACCCCCAAAAGGTAGGATTGACACCAAGTGCGATCGGCTCGTTAAAAGGCGGAAATGTTGAGGAAAACGCCGAGATTTTGCGGAACGTTTTGCAAGGCAAAGGTACGCCCGCACAAATGGATGTTGTAGCTTTGAATGCGTCTTTGGCTTTTCAGGTGGGAGGTGCAATTCCTATGGGTTCCCACGCAGCAGGAGTTTCTATGGCTAAGGACATTTTATTGAGCGGCGAATCTTGGTTGAAGTTGCAGCAGTTGATTGAGTTTTTGAAATGAAGGAAGAGGGAAGAAGGAAGAAGGAAGAGGGAAGAGGGAAGAACGAAGAGGGAAGAAGTAAATAAAAATTTAGAATGCCAAAATCTTCCCGCTCAAACCGTCTAAAACTCAGCCTTCTGCATTCATACTTTTTCAAGTTGGGAAACTTTTTTCTCTCTTCTCTTCTTGTTGGTTAGTAAAAAAAATCCTTCTTCCTTCTTCCTTCTTCCCTCTTCCCTCTTCCTTCTTCCTTCTGTTTAAGAGCGCGATCGAAATTCAATGACATCTTGCTTAATAGTCACATCTTTATTACCAAAAAAGTCGTGACCCAATAGTCCGATATCTAGGGATGGCGAGACGGCCACAACTACATTGTTAACCGCCAAACCACCTGCTTCAATAGAAGTCAAGCGACCGAGGGGAAAAGTAGCCACTCCGTTCGGAGTTTGTGCTTGCACTGTTCCCTGAAGAACAACGCCCAAGGCTTTAGCCATTGCTGGTGTAATTACTGTGCCACTAGCTCCAGAATCTACCATCATCTCGAACTTTTGTTTGCCGTTAAACGTGACTTCTATGACGGGGATATTGGCCTCTCGGCGTTTAATTTTTGCCTGAAATACTCCAGACTTCGCTGCGGGCGCAGTAGCGGGATTCAATGCTTCGGGGAGAAAACCGCAGACTGATTGGCTGAGGTTGAGGGTTCGGCCTGACGAGCTCCGCATGAAGCATCCCTCACTTTCTTGAGCCACTGCTCGCGAGGAGTTGGCAACAGTCGCTACTAAAATTGAACTGCTCAGAGAAATAACTGTTGTTACAACCAGTAACGGTTTGCACCGTTTTTGAGAGTTCAGTAGATGCTTGTATAAGTTTGAGAGTAAAGGCAAGGGAGATTTACTAGCCATAGTTTCGTTAAACGCTGTAGCTCGATCGTAACAGCGACAACTGCCTTTTGGTATAGATTTAGACTTTCGGCCCTCATAAGCTGCTGGCAGATAAATTGCTGCGCCAGAGGGAGATGGAGAGACTAGGAGATGCCGAGGGTGGGGAGTGGGAAAATTGGCACTTGTTGCAGCTTTTTGATTACCTGTTGCTTCGGTCTCGGGCCTAGGTGCCTTGCTTTGCCGAACCCTTGCACAAATTAAAATAATATCTGTATATTGCCGACTAGCATCAAATCGCTGGCAGTGGTAAGAATGAAACCAAACGAAAGTAATTAAGGATGCCATGTCACTTTCAACTGCACAACCCGCTCTCCTAGTCCTGGCTGACGGTACTGCTTACCGCGGCTGGTCGTTTGGCGCTGACGCCACCGTCGTTGGCGAGGTAGTATTTAATACGGGAATGACGGGCTACCAAGAAGTATTGACCGATCCCAGCTATTGCGGTCAAATTGTAACTTTTACTTATCCAGAATTGGGCAATACCGGGGTAAATCTCGAAGACGAAGAATCCTCGCGCCCGCAAATTCGAGGTGCGATCGCCCGCAACGTATGCAGCCGCCCCAGCAATTGGCGCTGCTCGCAATCTCTGCAAGACTACCTGAAACAGTACGATATCCCCGGAATTTACGGGATCGACACCCGCGCCCTCACTCGCAAAATTCGCACGGTGGGAGCGATCAACGGTGGCATTTCGACCACGATTCTCGACCAGGCGGAACTTTTGGAGCAAGTGCAAGATGCCCCCAGCATGGACGGGCTGAATCTAGTCCAGGAAGTCACCACTCGCGAGGTTTACGAGTGGTCTGAAGCCACGGACTCGGTTTGGGAGTTCAGTCCTACAGTCAAACCTGCTAGCGGCGAAATGTGGACAGTGGTAGCGCTAGACTTTGGGATCAAGCGCAACATCCTGCGGCGTCTGGCGAGTTACGGGTGTCGGGTCATCGTTGTCCCCGCTGACACGTCGCCGGAGGAAATCCTCAAATACAACCCGGACGGCATTTTTCTGTCGAACGGCCCTGGAGATCCGGCGGCGGTAACGGAAGGGATCGCGACTGCGAAAGCTTTGTTAAAGTCGGACAAACCCGTATTCGGCATCTGCATGGGACACCAAATTTTGGGACTTTCCTTGGGTGCAGAAACTTTTAAACTTAAGTTCGGCCACCGGGGATTAAATCATCCAGCGGGTTTAACTCAGCAAGTAGAAATTACTAGCCAAAATCATGGTTTTGCCATTAACCCCGATTCCCTAGTCCCCGAAGTAGAAATTACTCATCTCAATTTGAACGATCGCACCGTAGCCGGATTGAAGCATAAAACTCTGCCACTGTTCTCAGTGCAGTACCACCCAGAAGCCAGTCCGGGCCCGCACGACGCCGATTATTTATTCGATCGATTCGTGCAGTCAATGCGAGACAATCAGAAAGTAGCCAGCAGTAAATAGTCAGCAGTCAGCAGTCACCCGCTAATGACTGCTGCCTCAAAAAAACTAAAAATCACTGACCAAAAAAAACTGTAGACAAAAGACCAAAAAACTCCTATAATGAAGCCTCGACTTTAAGCCATATCTAGCTAGGAGGGTGTCATTCCTGAGTCATTGACCCTGACCGTTAGCCTCAGAGGCACTCGCGAAGTCAAGAATAACTATCAGTTATTTCGCCTGACTGGCCTGCTGGACGCTTTTTCTGAGGCAACTTTTCGGAAGGTAATAAGCAAATGTATTGACGAGAGCCCAAAACACGTAATTTTGGACTTGTCGCAGATAGACTTTGTGGATAGTTCAGGCCTGGGCGCACTTGTGCAACTTGTCAAAAAAGCCCAAACCTTGGAGGGGACATTGCAAATTGTCTCAAATCCCCGCGTAACTCAGACTGTTAAACTGGTTCGCTTAGAGAAATTTTTGTCTTTGCAGCCTTCGGTTGATGAGGCGGTAAAAAACGTCAAGGATGCTTGACGCCAAAGTGGATTAAATTAGCTATCCGGTTCTCAACGCTGGATAGCAAATTTTTATTTTTGTGCTGGTAAAACAATACCGATTTACCCAGAAGCTGTGGCACGCGCCAGCCGCTATTTCCCCGAGGCTTAGAGTTTCGGTGGATGGGCAGTAAAATATGTGTGGCAAACACGCGGAAAAATGGTATAAAAATTAGAGCATCCCGATTTGGTAAAAAGCCTTTTTTAGGAGTGCGATTAGGAGTGCGATCGTCTTTGCGCCAAGCTTTGTCTATATATCTCGCTTCGTGATCTGACAACGAACACTCCTGTGAAAGCTATAATTGCTGAAGTAACGAAAGACGAAATAAGTAAGTGACTAGAAAAACCAAGCTGTGCGGAAGTTTTATTTAAAAAAGTATGTCGCCGATCGCAGATGACGGGCTCAAACTGAGTCTGACGGATATCAGTTTAAATCGAGTGCATCCTGCGAGGGCTACACCAGCAGAAATAGAAAGGATTTCGCCCGCAGCCTGGGCATATTTGGGAGATGCAGTGTACGAACTCTACGTTCGCAGTTCGTACTTAGTCCCACCCAAAAAATTGCAAGCTTATCACGAATTGGTGGTGGGGCAAGTACGAGCCGAAACTCAAGCGCGTCACTTGCGATCGCTCTCTCCTTACTTGAACAGTACAGAATTAGCAATTGTCAAGCGCGGCCGCAATGCTGCAGCGGGTCGTTCTAAACGAGCAGATCCAGAGATATACCAACAAGCCAGCAGTTTAGAAACCTTGGTCGGATATTTGTATCTCACCGATCCCGAAAGATTGACCGAACTTCTGGGACTTTTAGATCTTGAGACTTAAAGGATTAAGCAGTTAAGAGTTGGGAATGGGGAAGGATTAATTAACCATCCTTGCACGGCTAACATACAACCGCAAAAATCTCGATCGGCAAAACAGGATTTATCAGTTATTAACTAGCAATTTGAACACAGCAAAATCCTTGCTCCCTCCCTAGAATATCTAAAATCTCAAAGCCCCAAGATGGCTCCCTCAATCAAGAATCTCAAATCTACAATCTACAATCCATTAGCCTTCAGCTAAAACGTTTTGACCACAAGAAACCAATGAGAAAATTTACCAGACCAAACTCCTCGCGATCGAATTCCGACAGCAAGCCATTCAAAAGCGAAGGCCGCCGTCAGGACTCACAACCATCCTCTGCCCGCTTTGAACGCAAGCCCCGTCCCGAAACTCGCGGAGTAGACGCGCCTCAAAAGCGATCGACCTTCGCTCCGCAATCGCGAGAAATGCCCGTGAGAGCAATTTTTAAACGGAGAGCCGATTCCGACAGCCAACCATCCCTTCGCAGAAATAATACTTTCCAAGACAGAGACAGCAGCCCGCAGGAATCCCGGGGCAATTATTACCAAGACAGAGACAGCAGCCCGCAGCCGGCCCGCAACAATTTCCGAGACAGAGACAGAGACAGCAGCCCGCAGCCGGCCCGCAACAATTTCCGAGACAGAGACAGAGACAGCAGCCCGCAGCCGGCCCGTAACAATTTTCGAGACAGAGACAGAGACAGCAGACCGCAGGAATCCAGGGGCAATTATTACAAAGACAGAGACAAAGACAATAGCCCGCAGGAATTTCGGGGCAACCATTTCAGAGACAGAGACAAAGACAGAGACACTCGCCCTGTTGACAGTGCCTCAAATACAGTTGTGCAACCAGACGCAGACACAGACGACATGATTTACGGCCGCCATGCGGTGCAAGCAGCTTTAGAAACAAACCAAGTCCTCAACCGCATTTGGGTTGTCCCCCACCTGCGCTACGATCCCCGCTTTCACAGCTTGCTAACCGAAGCCAAGGCCAACGGCAGCATCATTGATGAAGTTGACGATTTGCGCCTCGACTACATCACGCGCAAGGCAAACCACCAAGGCGTAGCGGCTCAAGTATCAGCCCACGAATACCTTGATTTGAGCGAACTGATAGCAAAGGCTAAGTCGGCTTGCGAAGATCCAGTAATTGTGGTAGCCGAAGGACTCAACGACCCGCACAATCTAGGGGCGATTATTCGCACCGCAGAAGCATTGGGCTCTCAGGGCATGGTGATTCCGCAGCGGCGGGCTGTTGGGATTACCTCGGCAGTGAGAAAAGTGGCAGCAGGGGCATTGGAAAGCCTGCCCGTGGCGAGGGTTGTCAATCTTAACCGGGCGCTGGAAGAACTCAAAGAGGCTGGATTCTGGATTTATGGTACAGCAGCAGGCGTCGGTCAATCTGTAGAGACAGTCAAGTTCTCTGGGCCCACTGTTTTAGTGGTAGGTGGTGAAGCTGATGGTTTGAGCCTTTTGATACAGCGCGGATGTGACGGATTAGTTTCAATTCCTTTAAGGGGCAATACTCCTAGCCTGAATGTCTCGGTAGCAACGGGGATGGCTTTATACGAAATTTACCGTCAGCGCGGGCCCAAAAAGTTTCACGTACACGGATCGTAAAGGTGGTTGAAAAAAAGAACACAACAGAGTAGTTTATTGTGAATGCCACTCACAATGGAGTGGCACCACACCCTGAACAAGTAAGGGTAGCCGATCGACTGTCGTTACTTGTTCAGGCGAAAGTAGAAGGGGCTTTGCCCCTAGGTTCAAACAGGAATTCGACACCAATTTATTTAGATATCAGCTTTAAATAGGTTTGGATCAGTTCTTGGCAGCAGTCAGCCACGTGTAAATAACAGAAGCCTAGGCGTGTTCGCAGCACCCTGAAAACACCGTCAAATACATTAGAAAAGCAGATGAAAGAATTCTTGATTAGCTTGCTCAACTTTTTCGGATTGGCTTGGTGGGTTGAAGTGAAAACTTCAGCGCCGCGGTGCATTTACTATTTTGGCCCGTTCTTAACCAATAAAGAGGCGGAAGCTGCAAAAGCAGGATATGTAGAAGACATAGAAAATGAAGGGGCAGAAGGTGTTAGTGTTTCGATTCAGCGCTGCAAACCTATTACTTTAACGGTTGCAGAAGATTTGGGAAAGCTTGGTGATGGAGGGCTGTGGCCGGTTTTGAGCGGTCAGTAGAAGCAGGGGGAATTTTGAGTTGGGAGAGGGCTACGCTTCCCTCGCAACGCTGTGCGGTTTTGAGTTGTGAGTTGTTGTAACTTCAAAACTCTTGAGTGTTGGGTAATAAATTGCTTGTGACAAACTCAAAACTCAACACTCGCAATTGCCAACTGCTTCGGGGTGACTTTCAATCCAGCGATCGATGTCTGCGACTACCCGATCGGGAATTTCCCAAGGGAACAAGTGGGCTGTATTGGGATAGCACTGCCACTGACAGTCGTGCAGGTGGCGGGCGGTTTCTAGACTGGATGCTGAGGTGATGTGCCGATCGGCCTCTCCGGCCAATACCAAGCAGGGACATTGAATGTCGCCGAGGTGGATCAGTCGATCGTATCCAGCCCTCAGAGCGGTATTTAACGCCTTGGTGGCCGTGTTGGAAGTCTTGAGGTAGGCGGGGGTACCTGCCTGTGCTAAGTAGCGGTAAGGGGTGGCGTTATGCTGCTGTATCAAATAGCGAAAGAGCGATCGCCTAGCAAAAGTATCAATATTCCACTGCCAACCGGGTATCACCCAATTGATAATTCCGGCTAAACCGGTGTAAAGGTTATCTTGCCAAGAGATGGGAGGGTGACTTCCTCGCGGTTTGGCTGCGGATGCAAGTAGAATCAAACCGGTGACTCGCTGGGGATATTTCATGGCTAATTCCAGGGCTAAAATCCCTCCCAAAGACCATCCGATCACCAAACACCGATCGACTCCTAATCTGTCTAATAGTGCTTCTAAATCGACCAGATGATCCGTCATTTCAAAGAAAGTTGAGGTGCGGCTGTTGCCGTAGCCGCGCAAGTCGGGGGCGATCGTTTGGAAGCGTTTTGATAGGTGTTCTGTGAAGACCGACATACAATCGCCGGAACCTGGATGGCCGTGCAAGCAGAGAATAGGAAATCCTTTGCCTTTGACGGAAACGCTGAGTTGTTGATGCGGCATTTTTTAACTGTTTGGGCGGTGCGTTGTCCCCCGCTATAAATTGTATATTCCAGCGATTAAAAGTTGGGGTTTCGGACAATGTAATCGGCAATTTTAGAAATAGACTGGCGCATTTGTAGCTCGCCGCTGCGGCTGTCAATCACAGTAATCACATAGGCCTCGTCGTCAACGCTCATCGCTAAAGTTGTGCCGAGTACCCGAGAATTTTGACCAGTTTTTTCGCCCAACCATTGAGCTTTAGTTCCTTCCAAGGCGGCAAATCCCAGAGCGTGATCGTACTGGCGGTTGAGAGTTTCTATTAATAGTTTAGCACCGGGTGTTTCGCCGTTGTAAATTTGCACCATCATTTCGGTGAGTTCGTTAGCAGTCAGGCGGTTGCGGCCAGAACCGGGGTTGGAGGGCATAATTCTTTCCCCCATCAACTTGAAGTTGACGCGGGTGACTTCGTATCCGCTATTATCTAAATATTGATTGATGTAATCCGAACCCAAATAATCTATCAGTTGATTGGTGGCGATATTGCTGCTGCGATAGATCATTTCTTCTAACAGTAGCTGTAGCGGGTAATTGCGATTGGACCTAATCTTTGCCGATGCGTCTTCGGTGAAATTACCGCGACTGACTAATACTTCCTGGTTCAGACTAATTTTTTCTTTTTCGACTTTTTGCATCAGGGCGACAGCAATCGGCAATTTAATTAAGCTGGCCGGACTGGCCGGAGGCACATCGCCCCGGAGGTTTACGCATTCTCTAGAAAGGTTGCAAACACCGATCGAAGCTTGAGCCGACAAACCGCTTTCCCGGGCAAGCGCACCCAAAAAATCGGATTTTGCTTGCTGCAGTTGAAAGGTTGCTGCTGTTAGATTTTCCCGGTATTCTTGAGTTTTTGAGGCAGTGAGGGAAGCTAAAAATGAATTTTGAGGAACTTCCTGCAAGTTGTTGAGCGCCTGGTGCCAGAAAAATTGAGTTTGCTGCGAAGATTCGATCGACTTATTTTGCTGCCGTTGAGTTTCTACGGCTCGGTTGGCTAAACGGACTGCTTGCTGTAAGTCGTCCTTAGCCCTCTGTTCTACTAATATTTGAGCTTCCACCGCTTGCAACTGCTGTAGCAGTTGTTCTTGAGGATTGGCGGCCACGGGAACTAAGCGCGAGAGCAGGGTTGGTTCTGGGGAGGGAGAGGGGGGTTGTTCTAATTCGGTGACGAGCCGATCGCGAATTTTGTAGAGTTCGTCTAGGGAACGCGGGTTAGATGATTGAGAGAATGAACTTGCGATGGTTAACATCTGAACCAGTCCGATGCCGGCTACTACTGCCGCCATCTTGTTGGCGATCGACAAAAAACACCTGATATCTCGCATACTTAACATCCTCAACACCACCACATTCAATATAAGCAGCTATTGTTACATCAGTCAAACGGTTTGAGATTTTAGATGGGAGATTTTAGATTGAAGAACAAATCTCAAATCTCAAATCTCAAATCTCAAATCTCAAATGGTTTTAATCGTGCCAATGTGGCAAAATAATCAAGATAAAGGGAGCGATGGCACCAAAGCAATCCACCCCCTTTAAATATTGGGAACTATCTACTTTTTGCGCCGCCGTCGCCAGTCAGCACCCAACCGCTTGAGGTAATCCCAACCGCGTTGGGGCCAGACATGATCGCTACCGATTTTTTCGGCAATCCAGCGAGCTACTTTGGGGCCTGTCCAGTCTCCGCCGTCGGGGGCAGGGCCTTGCAGCGCTTGTCGCAGTTCTTCTTGCTGTTCTGGATTCAGCAAGGATTTCGCAGGAGGGGGCTGGCGGTCTCCGCTGCGATTTCTCACAGAGTTAGGCCCTTCTCGGTTATAGCGCTGGACAATTTCTTTGGCATAGTCGTAGTTGAGGCCTACGACTTGGGCTGCTTGTTTGATAGTCCAATTTCTGGAAACTAACAGCAGCAAGTGCCAGCGGCGCGACTCTGTGGTGTTTTGTGCCTGCCGGTAGCGAATTTTGAGTTCCTCTGCCGTCAGGTGGGATTCTAAGTGAGCTTTAGGTGGCATTCCTCCAACGGGGCATCGGGAACTTCTTACCATATATCTTTGGTTTTGGGGATAATTCCGGATGAAATTATTTTCCTGGGGATCGTGGCGGCAAATAAGTAGCTTTTTTTACCCCAGATGCACGCAGCTAGACACTGTTGAGGAAGGACTGCTGTTTTTTTGCAGGTGCGCGCAACAGGAGACCTCGGCGTGGCGGTGAGCGTTTCGAGCTTTTTTGTGAACCCCAGATTTCTGACAGGCTTTTTGACCTCTGGCACAAGGGGCGTGTAGGGGAAAAGGTCGATCGCTATTTTCTTCGACCATCGCGCAGCCGCCATTAATTCACTCGGATGACTGATAACTTTCAGTAATTTTTGACTAAAAAAGTGTTCTTCATAATCGGGTTATAATTATTAGGTAAGGTGCCGCCATAATCTCATATTTTTTTTCATAATTTTCTAGTTTCATTTTATTATTTTATAAATAATCAGGAGGCGAGTAATCTCGTCAAAAATCAGCTTCAAATGCTTCACTCTATATTTTTTGAAATAAATTATATGTCAATACGGTTCAGTTAAGGGCTAGGCAGTGCTTAAAACAATAAATACAGGAGGATTCATTATTATTCCAGTACCTCT
>NZ_JAUBRM010000205.1:0-2995 GCF_036701905.1 Microcoleus sp. MON2_D5 | reverse complement strand
CAGGTCGGAACTTACCCGACAAGGAATTTCGCTACCTTAGGACCGTTATAGTTACGGCCGCCGTTTACTGGGACTTCGATCAAGAGCTTGCACCCCATCAATTAATCTTCCAGCACCGGGCAGGCGTCACACCCTATACGTCCACTTTCGTGTTTGCAGAGTGCTGTGTTTTTAATAAACAGTCGCAGCCACCAATTTTTTGCAACCCGTTCATGCTCAGATGTTCTCATCACATTACTAGGGCACACCTTCTTCCGAAGTTACGGTGTCAATTTGCCGAGTTCCTTCTCCTGAGTTCTCTCAAGCGCCTTAGAATACTCATCTCGCGCACCAGTGTCGGTTTGCGGTACGGTCAATTACAAGCTGAAGCTTAGTGGCTTTTCCTGGGACCTCGTTCAGTTACTTCGCGAGCAAGCTCGCTCGATCAACAGCCTCGGTATATGACACGCGGATTTGCCTACGTGTCGCCTACTTCTGTCTAAACCGGCACATCCAACAGCCGGATAACCTATTAAGATCCGTCCCCACATCGCACTTGTAATCGGTACAGGAATATTGACCTGTTTCCCATCAGCTACGCATCTCTGCCTCGCCTTAGGGGCCGACTCACCCTACGCCGATGAACGTTGCGTAGGAAACCTTGCGCTTACGGCGAGGGGGCTTTTCACCCCCTTTAACGCTACTCATGTCAGCATTCGCACTTCTGATACCTCCAGCATCCTTTACAAGACACCTTCACAGGCTTACAGAACGCTCTCCTACCACTTGCAATAAATTGCAAATCCGCAGCTTCGGTAACTGGCTTAGCCCCGTTACATCTTCCGCGCAGGACGACTCGATCAGTGAGCTATTACGCTTTCTTTAAATGATGGCTGCTTCTAAGCCAACATCCTGACTGTTTTAGCCTTCCCACTTCGTTTCCCACTTAGCCAATTTTAGGGACCTTAGCTGGCGGTCTGGGTTGTTTCCCTCTTGAGTCCGGACGTTAGCACCCGGTGCTCTGTCTCCCAAGCTGTACTCATCGGTATTCGGAGTTTGCCTTGGTTTGGTAAGTCGCCATGACCCCCTAGCCAAAACAGTGCTCTACCCCCGACGGTAATACTTGAGGCACTACCTAAATAGTTTTCGGAGAGAACCAGCTATTTCCAAGTTTGTTTAGCCTTTCACCCCTATCCACAGCTCATCCGCTAGTTTTGCAACACTAGTCGGTTCGGACCTCCAGTACCTGTTACGGCACCTTCATCCTGGCCATGGATAGATCACTTGGTTTCGGGTCTACACCCAGCGACTGAATCGCCCTATTCGGACTCGATTTCTCTACGGCTTCCCTATTCGGTTAACCTTGCCACTGAATGTAAGTCGCTGACCCATTATACAAAAGGTACGCAGTCACCCCTTTCGAGGCTCCTACTTTTTGTAAGCACGCGGTTTCAGGATCTATTTCACTCCCCTCCCGGGGTTCTTTTCGCCTTTCCCTCACGGTACTTGTTCACTATCGGTCGATGATGAGTATTTAGCCTTGGAGGATGGTCCCCCCATATTCAGACAGGATTTCTCGTGTCCCGCCCTACTTGTCGTTAGCTCAGTACCACACAGGTCTTTTCACGTACGGGGCTATCACCCGCTATGGCCGCCCTTTCCAAGGCGTTCCGTTAAGTCTTGTGCTATCACTAACAGGCTCTTCCGATTTCGCTCGCCACTACTTTCGGAATCTCGGTTGATGTCTTTTCCTCGAGCTACTGAGATGTTTCAGTTCACCCGGTTCGCCTCGCATGACTATGTATTCATCATGCGATACCTACTGCTAGGTGGGTTTCCCCATTCGGAAATCTCCGGATCAAAGCTTATTTGCCAGCTCCCCGAAGCTTATCGCAGGCTATCACGTCCTTCGTCGCCTATCATCGCCAAGGCATCCACCACGTGCTCTTATTCACTTGACCCTATAACTTTGACGTCTCACCAGGTCGTTCAACCCGGCCAAACACAAAATTACATCAAGCAAATGTCTGTCAGGTCTTTCACCTGACGCGTTATGCCGTTTCAATTCGCATCTTTCGATCAAATTGAATATTCGTTGACGCAATCAAAAAATGTTGCTGATGGCACGGTGCACATGAAACCTTTACGAATATGTGCTTTCCATCAGCAACGCTGATTCGACTCTATGAATTTTTAAAGAACAGCCGTGGCAACCTCGCGGTCACCGGTCAATCGATGGATATCAATCAACATCAAAATACCCTCGGGCCCACCGGCCCAGGATACTTTGATGTGGATTTATCTGACAAGAACGTCGCACGGGCAACGTTGGTGGAGGATGACGGGATCGAACCGACGACCCCCTGCTTGCAAAGCAGGTGCTCTCCCAGCTGAGCTAATCCCCCAGGATGTCTTGCGCTCATTGGAGGGGATGGTGGGTCTGGTTGGTCTCGAACCAACGACCCCCGCCTTATCAAGACGGTGCTCTAACCAACTGAGCTACAGACCCAAGCCGGTCGCTTGACTGCCCCAGGTCGAAACCCGGATCGCTGGCGACGTCCTTCCAACAACCGATAAGTGTGAGCGTTTGAGCTTGATTGCTCTTTTCCAGAAAGGAGGTGATCCAGCCGCACCTTCCGATACGGCTACCTTGTTACGACTTCACCCCAGTCACGAACCCCGCCGTGGTAATCGCCCTCCTTGCGGTTAGGCTAACTACTTCTGGCGAGACCCGCTCCCATGGTGTGACGGGCGGTGTGTACAAGACCCGGGAACGTATTCACCGTGACATGCTGATCCACGATTACTAGCGATTCCGACTTCACGCAGTCGAGTTGCAGACTGCGATCCGGACTACGACCGGCTTTGATGGATTGGCTCCCCCTCGCGGGTTTGCGACCCTTTGTACCGGCCATTGTATGACGTGTGTAGCCCCACCTATAAGGGCCATGAGGACTTGACGTCATCCCCACCTTCCTCCGGTTTGTCACCGGCAGTCTCATTAGAGTGCCCTTTC